>JAEOTW010000282.1 GCA_016839655.1 Promethearchaeota archaeon
ATTAACACGAAATTTCAATTCTAAATTTGAGACGTTTTTAAAATCGGTAAAACTGAGGGACCGTTAGGTAAAATTAGTATAGACGCATTAGGACCATATTTTTTTACACAATTTTCAATTGCTTCTTCAACGGTTTTAGCATATTTTAACCCGACATTACCAATTTCATCTTCATTTAAACTTGATATTATGAAGATATCTGAATTCATAAGTATTCTGGTTAAAATTTGAATTTCCCATTGATCAGGGACCACGACTTCCTTGTTTAAAATTTTTTGATGGATTTCACTTGGTTTTATACCAGAATATATCAACTCTTTAAACATATCTTGTCCTATCCCAATGCCTTCAATGCATTCATTTACAGCAATTATAGAACCCCCTTTTTTCACAGCCATTTCTCCAATTGCCATACTCTTTACTGCTTGGTATAAGTTAAGGTCTAGTGGATATCCTCCATTCCCACATATTACTATATCATATAATTCCTTTATTTCTCTGAAAATATGATTTTTCTGGTATTCAACCAACTTTTCATGAGCTTTAATGAGGTCTCCAGCAACTATTTGAACAATTTCATGTTTTTCATTAATACATACATTGACAATAAAATCAACGCCTACGAGATTAGAGATTTCAATAGCTTGAGTATGCAAGGGATTATTACTATAAATCCCGAAACGAGTAGATTTTGAATTGATCTTTTCAGCGGAATGATTGTTTTGGATTGTTTCTGCCCCTGAAATACCAGGAACTATAGATTTACGGCCTCCTGAAAATCCAAAAAAGAAATGAGGTTCAACATAACCTGTTAAAATCTTTAGATCAGCAGTATAATAATGCTTATTAACTAGTATGGGAACATCATCATTTGTTATTCCTATTTGAATCAAAGACTCTTTATCCATAGCATTATGATTAATTACTCGTAGTCTGCCATGTAAGTTTTTTCCTAAAATACACTGTAATTCATCATCATTTGAAGGACGATGCAGTCCTGTAGCAATCAAGATTGTTATTTGATTATCTTTAATTCCATATGCGTTTAACTCCTCAATTAAAGCTTCGAGAATTAGATTCGAGGGAACAGGTCTAGTATGGTCATTTGAAACAATACAAATTGTTTTCAAATTACTCTTACTATTAATTATATCTTTAAGAGGTATACACCCAACTGGTCTATTAATTTTTTCTTTGATTTTTTTTTTAGGATTTTCAATAGGAGGTTGTTCTAAAGGTTTAAAGAGAGTTGTTTTCCATTTTGGGTCTAATTTTATTTCAATGCCTTCTTTTCCATAATCAAATCTCATGATTTCTCACTGCCTTCATGAATTATTTCTCGAGCTTTTTCAAAAATTTCAATAGTATTCACACCAGCAGGACATTTGGTTTGACAGAGCCCACATAAAGTACACGCATGAAATACATCAATTATTAAATCAGTTAACTCCAAATCTCCATGGACTAATCCATTTAATAGGCATAAACGTCCTCTTGGACTATATGTTTCTAAAGAATAAATCAACCTTGAAGGACAAGTTATACAAAAGCCACATCTCATACATTTCAATTCTAATATTCCGTTAGATTGTTCTTTTAGAGAGCGGCTAATATTTGGACTATGAATCTCTCGAAGATCACCCTTTCCAATCCCAGGATTTAAGATCATATTAGGATCATAGAATTTCTTAATCTGCGACATCAATTCAATTACATTTGAGTTATATTCTAATTCAAGATATGGGGTTTTAATTTTACCTATTCCATGTTCACCTGTAATTGATCCTCCTGCAGGTATTATAATCTCTTTGTATAAATAATCTATAGCTTTCTTGAAATCTTTTACATCTTGTTCATCGTTTTCATTAAAAAGAAATGTAGGATGTAAGTTTCCCTCCATATGACAGATTATTGCTACTAATAAATTTTTAGCATTAATTTTTTTAGGTATATTTTCGATCTTTTTAATAACTTCAGAAAATTTTGAAATTTGAATGGTACAATCTTCGACACACGTATTAGGTCTGATTCGTGAAAGTGCCGGGAGATTAGCTTTTCTTGCTAAGATTAGTCTTTCTCTTTCAACTTCTGTTGATGCAATTCTATTATAAATTGGATTTTTTTGAATAATGATATCAAACATGACGGAGAATGATTCATCGACCTCAATTTCAGAGTTTCCATCAACTTCAGCAAGTAAAACATATCCATGTGGAAAATCAAAGAATTCTCCACCTAAAAACTCTGTAACTGCATTTAAAATGATTTTATCCATAAATTCTAATAAATTTGGGATAATTCCTCTTCTTCTTATCTCTAAAACAGCTTCCTTTAAATTATCAACATTATCAAAAATAAACAAACCTAATTTCCGAGTTTTTGGTAACGGGCGAATTCTTAAACCTATCTTTGTTATAACTCCTAATGTGCCTTCAGAACCGATAAAGAGATCTTTTATATTATATGATGACACTGATTTTAAAACATTTGCCCCTAGATTCAAGATTCTTCCATCTGATAATACAACTTCCAAATACAAGACGTAATTTTTCGTAACCCCATACTTGAACGCTTGAATCCCACCAGCATTACTTGCTACCATTCCTCCTATAGTTGCAACAGAACTAGATCCGGGATCTGGAGGAAAGAAGTATCCATATGGTTTAAGAATTTCATTTAACTCATCACAAATTACTCCAGGTTCAACCTCAACTAAATTATTTTCAATGTCTACTTTCAATATTTCATTCATTTGACTTAAATCTAAAATAATCCCGCCATAAGGACTTAATGAGCCGGATGATAAACTTGTACCACTTCCTCTAGGAGTTACTGGAATCATATTCTTATTGGCTAAAATAAGAATTTCAGAAACTTGACTTGAGTCTTGTGGGATTAATATTAATTCTGGAATCCACTCTTTATTAAAAATGGATCCTCCAAAAGCATATGTGTATCTTACTTCATAATCATCAAAAAAAGCTTTTTCTCCTACAATTCTCTTGAATTTTTTCAATAAAGGACTGGAGATTTTGTTATAATTAGGTTCCATCTTCAATATTTTATATTGCGTCGTTATAATATTTTGGTAAAGGACTATAGATATATTTTATTCTTACCAAATTATATAAAAAATTTATGAAATCCTAATTTTAATAAATAAATTCTTGTATCATAAATATGATAATAAAAAATTACCTATAGTGGTATTTTTGGCAAAAATTTTAAGAGATCTATGGATTTTAACTGAAAGTGGATTGACAGTATTTAACCGGGTTACTAATTCAAAAATGGGATCACAAGTTTTTGGTGGGCTAATGATTGCATTAAATACATACGCGGAAACTCTTACTGAGGGGGGACTTTCAAATTTTGAATTGAGTAGCGTTCGTTTCAGTATCTTTAAGAAGAACCATTATATTTTTGTAGCAAATTCATCTAAAAAAATTAAGGATAAGAAGGTCTTAAATGAACTAAAAAAGATTTCAGAAAAGTTTTTTAAAGTATATGATGATAAGGTTTTGAAAAATTTCAGTCATAATATTCGTGTTTTTAAAGATTTTGAGAATTATATAATTGATTCTTTTGTGGAATCTAACTAAGAAATTTAGAATTCTTTGATTTATTTTGAAATCTTATCAATTTTTTTCTATAATCGAAAGAAATTTAAGATTGATTTGATTTTTTATTCATGATAAACAAAATTTGCCATTACTAAAAGGAATAAAAAAATGAGACAAGAGGACAACAATGAATCTGCTGATAAGGCAGAATTTAAAGAACTTCAATTTATTAATAAGAAAAAGCAATTATTTTCAAATCATTTAAATAATATGATTAGTAATCTTTCTACTCCAAGATTTTTAGGTTCAATTCACATGAAAAATGCAAACTCTCCTAATAATTCTATTGAAAACTTGGTGGAAAGTGAATTACAATTAAAGACAACAAAAGCACTAAAAAGCACATTATTTAATCCAGTAACAAAGGTTCTTATAATATTGGCTATTGTGTTTAACCTAATATGGTTCCTTTTTGCTACTATTTTGTAGAGAAATAAAATAAATCGAATAGAAAAAACTGATTTTCTCTCTAACAAATTTAAAAGTATTTATATTTTTTAAGATTAGATTTAAATATCCATTTTAGATGTTTTAATAAAAAATATACTAAGGAAGGTTAGTGTTTACTTGATTTATGATGTAATTATTATTGGAGGCGGTGTGACGGGGTGTTGTATTGCCCGTACGCTTTCAAAATACGATTTAAAAGTATGTTTATTAGAAAAGGAAGCAGAAATTGCATCTGGAACTACAAAAGCTAATTCTGGAGTAATACATGCAGGATATGCATCTTCAAGAGAATATGTTAAACGTTATTTATGTATTAGAGGGAATAAATTATATTCTCAAGCAGCAGAGGAATTAAATTTTCCATTCAAGCGAATAGGTTCCTTTGTAGTTGCATTAGAGGATAATCAGATCGAAAAATTAGAAGAAGAAAGAAAAAAAGGTACTGAAGATGGGATTCCAGGTTTAGAAGTAATATTAGACAAAAAGAAAATAAAAGAATTGGAACCAAACTTAACAGATGAGGTTGTTGGGGTATTACATGCTCCCACGGGAGGACTTGCTAGCCCATATGAATTAACTTTTGCGTTGGCTGAAAATGCTGCTATGAATGGTGTAAAATTTTTTAGGAGCCATGAGACCGTTAAAATTAAACATCAAGATTATATTTTCACAGTTCGTACATATAAGGGCGAATTTCAGGGAAGGAATCTAATCAATGCTGCTGGATTACATGCTGCAAGAATTTCCAAAATGTTAGGATTAGATTATTTTAGCATAATGCCAAGAAAAGGAGAGTATATTCTTTTTGATCGAAATGCAATTCAATTAAATAAAATATTATTTCCAATGGCAACTAAAGTATCAAAAGGAATATTAGTCTGTCCTACATTACATGGTAACACATTTGTTGGCCCAAATGCTCAAAATTTAACTGATTTCGAAGATATCTCCACTACCACCGCGGGATTAAAAGAAATTTTAGACGGAGGGGTGAAATTAGTTCCTAACCTTCCGGTAAGAAGTTCAATTAGAAATTTTGCGGGATTAAGAGCTGTTCCAGATACTTATGATTTTATAATTGATAATACAGATGTTTATGGCTTTCTAAATGTTGCGGGCATTTTATCACCCGGTTTATCAGCAACATTTGCAATCGCAGAAAAAGTAGTCGAATTTCTCGAGTTATTAGGTGTAGAATTAAAAGAGAAGGAGGATTATAACCCAAATAGGCCTAAACCCGAACGATTTAAAGACTTTACTAAAGAAGAACTCGATAAAAAAATACAAGAGGATCCCAGTTGGGGTAGAATTATATGTCGTTGTGAAACAATTCCTGAAAAAGAAATAATTGATGCAATCCATGCTCCAGTTGGAGCTAATACAGTTGATGGAGTAAAATTTCGATGCAGACCTGGGATGGGGCGATGTCAAGGAGGTTTCTGTCGTCCACGCGTTATTGAGATCTTATCCAGAGAGCTAAATAAATCTTATGAGGAAATTACCAAGAAAGGGGAAGATACCAACTTTCTGCTTGGAAAAACTAAGGATTTCATATTGAAAAGTGAAAGAGGAGGGGCTTCAAGATGAAAAATTATGATGTAGATGTTGCTGTAATAGGTGGGGGATCAGCAGGTTTAGCTGCAGCTATTGTTGTTAAGAAGGCAGAACTTGATGTTTTAATTATAGAGAGGGATAAAGAATTAGGAGGAATTACGCTCCAATGCATTCATAATGGCTTTGGACTTCACGAGTTTGAAGAAGAATTGACAGGACCCGAATACGTTCAAAGATTCATAAATCAAGCAAAAGAATTAAATATACCTTATAAATTGGATACAATGGTTATTGAATTTACACCAAATAAAACTATCTATGCTGTAAATAAAGAAGAAGGATTAATTAAGATTACAGCAAAAGCTATTATTCTGGCAATGGGATGTCGTGAAAGAACTCGAGGTGCAATTAATATTCCCGGCTTTCGACCTGCAGGAATATATACTGCTGGACAAGCTCAAAGATTTGTTAATATCGAAGGATACTTACCTGGGAGAACTTATGTGATTTTAGGTAGTGGGGATATTGGTATGATAATGGCTCGTCGGCTAACCTGGGAAGGATGCCAAGTAAAAGCTGTAGTGGAAATTCAACCCTATGTAAGTGGATTAATAAGAAATGAAGTACAATGTTTAGAAGATTATGGAATTCCCTTGATAACCAGTTATACGGTCACAAAAATTCATGGAAAGGAAAGAGTCCAAGGTGTTACTATTTCAAAAGTAGATCGTAATTTTGATCGAGTTATTGGATCAGATAAATTTATTGAATGTGACTCTCTCCTGTTATCAGTGGGGTTGATTCCTGAAAATGAGTTAACAAGAGAAGCAGGAGCAGAAATCTCACAAATGGGAGGCCCCATTGTAGATAACAATCTAGAAACGACAATTGATGGAGTTTTTGCATGTGGTAATGTTTTGCAAGTTCATGATTTAGTTGATTTAGTTACAGCAGAAGCAAAACGCGCAGGATTGAATGCCATCGAATATATTAGAGAAAAATTTAGTAAAGAAATTCAAAAAAAAGACCAAATAGTATGTAAAGCAGGCGAAAACGTCAATTACATAAAGCCTGATTTGATTAATCGAGTTGATTTATCAAAAGATATGATTTTTACGTTTAGAGTTAAACGACCAGATAGAAGACTTCTTATTCAATTCAAAGATGATAAAAATAAGGTTGTTTACAAACGAAAGAGGAGATATGTTATTCCTAGCGAAATGATTGAAATTAAATTAAATTTAAGTGAACAACAAATAGATCCTGAATGTGAAACCTTGGAAATCGAAGTAATTCCTCGACCTGAGGTTTTAATTGAGGAAGATTAATAAAAAAAAGAGGTGTTCAGAAATGTCAACAGAATCTAATGAAATTGAATTTCCTGAAGGTTTTAAGGATATAAGATGCATTATTTGTCCAACAGGTTGCCTTGTACATGTCGAAAACGTTAATGGAGAACTAATTATTGAAGGCCATTCCTGTAAAAGAGGGGAAGAATATGCTCGAGAAGAATTTGTTGCTCCAAAAAGAATTCTTACTACAACTCTGCAAGTAGAAAACGGATTTTTACCTTTGGTACCTGTGAGATCAGAAAAACCGCTTCCAAAAGAGCGATTGAAGGATACTCTTAAAGAAATCGCGAAAGTAAAAATTAAAGCGCCTATAAAAATGGGAGATATTCTGATAGAAAATGTTTTAGGACTTAGTGTTAATATTATAGCAAGCAGGGATTTACCAAGAATAAATTAATAACAATTTATGAGCCGTAAAAATCTACTCCATTATTTTTTATAAAAAATTAAAATAGTGATTATTTTAGTAAAAAATATCTATTTAATAATCTAATCGTCTAAAACAATGACTTTATAATATTTTTGGATTAGGAATAAGTTATTTGTATTAATTTTTTAAATTTACTCTAATCCTGTTTAAATTTCTTGCCTTCTTGATATCCTGTTCCGATTATTTCACCAATTTTATAATAACGATTATCTAATGAGTAGATAATTGGATCTAATTTTATCATATCTCCAATTATCTCGCCTTCTTCATTTTTAATCACATGATCTTCATTAATATAAGATTCTACAACATCTCCAACAAAAATCTGCCTATGTTGAATTGAGAATTCCTTGACAACTTTACATTCTAAATTCACAGGGCATTCTCGAATCATGGGTGCCGTTTTCAGGTCACCATAGAAAATATTAAACAGTTGTGATTTATCCACGTCTTTTCCAGATGCTAATCCGCAATAATCAGTTTTTACAAGAAGTTGAGTTGTTGGAAAATTAATACTAAAGGTTCCTTGTTCAAGAATTCCTTGATTTGTATAATGATTTTGACCTGATGAAATGTAAACAAGTGGAGGTTTAATACCCATGATTCCAACGTCTCCCAATGTCTCAAAATTAGGGCGGTTATTAACAAGAGCCCCAGCAAGAATGATCGGGACAGGATAAACTAAAGGAATTTTTCCAAATTTAACTTTCTCGGTAGAGGATAATGTTTTTAGGAAGAAGTTATCTATTTGATTTATTAACCAACTTTTCAAAGGATCTTGAATTGGAACTTTTTTAAGATCTATTGGATCTTCATAACGAACTGTAATTAACTTATTGACATTTTTAGCCCGATAAACAAACGGGCAGTGGTAATATAGATTTAATGGATAATTGTAATCAAAAGGAAGTTCATAAAGTTCATTTCTTTCCAAGATCGAGAGAATCACACCTGATAAAACTGCTTGATGAATGAAAATAGCATAGAGGTAGTTCTTATTGTAATAATCTTTAAAACATTGTTCATTATATAATTCTTTATAAGAATTCCACCATGATTGAAGTAGTCCTTTCTCTGGTCTAGTAATTAAACAACCCGCATTAAAGTAAGGTCGAAGTTTGTTATGATCTACATGTGTTTTCATTGGAAAAATCTGTTCTTTCGATATATTGCATTTTTGATACACTAGTTCCCAAAATGGATCTATTGGTTCATCATAAAATGACCCAATATTAGTGTGATGAACTGGTCGAAAACCTAAATTCTTATCATTATCTAAAAGAAAGTGTTTTGGCTCATTAAAAATAATTGTATTTGAACCAAGCCATGCAAGAAGTTTTGTTTTTTCTTTTGCTAATAATTCAGCATTTACAGCAGCAAGAACTTGGGTTATAAAGGGAAATTTTGGCTCACCTTCTGTTGAAAAAGGAATAAGATCAACATTTAGTGATAAAAATAAATTTTTCATCTCATTAGCAACGTTTTCTTCCGATTTTGGAATTAACACCCAAATCGGATAAGCTGATAAAGATTCTCCAAATTCACGAATACTTGCTGCAAGGATTAAATCTTTTGGGTCTGAGCAATCAGAGAGATAAGCAAAAATTAATTTTTCCATCCAAAAACTACGCTCACATCACTTGATTTTTAAATAAATATATATATAATAATAAGTAATTAAATTAACCTGGTGAATTAAATTCATTAATGAATATTATGACTCAACGGGATAATGAACTTATTCTTCTAGTTTAATCTTCTTTATTTCATAAATTTATACTTGAAAAACTCCATATAGATCTCCAACAATCGCATATTGAGCCCAATTAAAGAGGGAAGCATTTAGACTTTTTTTTAATTTTCACATTTTTCATTTTACTAAAATATTTAAAATCTAACTTAGATTAAATTGTTAAAAAAATTTGAAATAAATTTTAAAAAAATCATAGGAGACCTATTTTGTCAGAATTCGAACAAAAAGTATTGAAATTACTTGAAGAAATTAATACTAAACTGGATAAAGTACTGAAAGTTGAGCCTACAACAGTAAGTTCAGCTCCAGCGACTTCAGCTGAATCTTCTCCCGCTGCTATAACTGTCAAACCATCGGCTATAGTTGATAAGCAAGAGGAAGAAGCACGAATGGAAGAGAAGCCTCAAGTTGAAGGAAGAAGAATCTGTCCCGAATGTGGTAGCACCGCGTTTGCCACGCATGAGGACCGAAGCCAAGTTTTACATCAAATGGGAGGCGTAAAGATTTATGCCAAAAAATATATCTGCAAAAGTTGTGGATACGAATATTAAATCTCTCCATTTTTTACTTAAGTTAATTAATTAAATTAATGAGCGTTAACAATACATTTAGTCTTTTTTTTATTTTTTTTATCATTCGATTAAACGCGATATTTTTATAAAAATACTTATTATTAAACCTTTAAGTTAGATTTTTAATTTCTTCATACTTTTAATTCTTAATTAGAAAAATAATAACGGACGTGCGGTGTACATTTAAATTCCTCAGATGCGAGTAAATAAGTGGGTTCAGTATATTAAAAACTTTATTCTAAATAATTTTACAAATAAGAGTATTCCCTACTCTGCTCAAATTGAACTGACTCTACGTTGTAATGGGAAGTGTCCATTTTGCTCTATTCATTCTTTACCCGAATCTATTTTGGGTACTGATATGACTACTAACCAAATAAAATATTTAATTGATCAAATCGATGAATTAGGGGCACTCTCACTTTCGTTTACTGGAGGCGAACCGACATTAAGAAAGGATTTACCTGAATTAATTTATTACACTGGAGTAATACACGA
>JAEOTW010000283.1 GCA_016839655.1 Promethearchaeota archaeon
CTATTAGAGGTGGAACTGACGGCACTATACTCAGTGAAAAAGGAATTCCAACACCAAATATCTTTACAGGAGGAGAATTATTTCACTCTAGAAAAGAATATATCCCTACTTTAGCTTTACAAAAAGGAGCTGAAGTTTTAATATATTTAGGTTACCTATGGACACAAAAATTATAATCAAAAACCTTTTTATTAATTAGTATTTTGTAAATTTTATAATATTAGCATATTTTAAAGGTGTATGATAAAGAAGATCTTTTGTTTGATAATTTTATGAGCTTCTAAAAAACAAATACAAAATTTAAATATAGAAGATTTATGATGACGAATGAAAAAGTTCAATACCGAAATCTTGGGCGAACAGGGTTAAAAGTTAGTCCTCTCTGTCTGGGAACCATGAATTTCGGTGTGAGAACACCAGAAACGGAAGCAGCTGAAATAATCAATCATTATATTGAAGCTGGCCACAATTTTATTGACACTGCCAATGTCTATGGTCGTTTCAATGGGAAGGGAGAAGTAGGTTGGAGTGAAGAGATTATTGGGAATACCTTATCTGCAAATGGGAAACGTGGAAGAATAATTTTAGCCACAAAAGTTTGGGGTCATATGGATCCTGAAGATCCAAATGCTGGAGGATTAAGTCGAAAGCACATATTAACTTCATGTAAGGCTTCTTTGAAGCGTTTGCAAACTAAATATATTGACCTTTACCAGTTACATCGCCCTGTTCTTGATATTCCGATCGACGAAACATTACGAGCTTTAGATGACCTCATTAGAAGAGGCTGGGTTCGATATATCGGAACAAGTATGTTTCCTACGTGGAGAATTATGGAGGGTCTCTGGGTGTCAGAAAAATACCATTTGAATCGATTTGTGAATGAACAACCACGTTACAATATCTAAGATAGAGAGATCGAACGAGAAATCGTTCCAATGGCTCAAAAATATAATATCGCTATATTGCCCTTCTCACCTTTAGGAGGAGGGATTTTAATGGGTAAATATCGTAAGGGTGAACCATTCCCAGAGGACTCAAGGCTAACATTCGATGAATTGGCTTCTTACTATGTTAATGCTTTAAACAAAAAGTTTTATGAGTTACTCGATATTCTCAAAGAAATATCTAACGAAAAAGGGTGTACAATAAGCCAACTTTCTCTTGCTTGGGTTATAACACAACCTGGTATAACTAGTGCCATTATAGGTCCACGTACTATGGAACAACTAGAAGATAATCTGGATGCATTGAATGTGACACTAACAGAAAAAGATTATCAAAGAATTGACAGTATGACTATACCAGGAAGCAACATTGAAAATTTTTAATAGACATGAATATTAGTTTGTGATTGGTTTACTAATACAGTAACTCTAATAAATTATAATTCAATGGTTTATCTTAGAAATATCTATTAACTTAAACGAGTAATTTCTAAATTTTCCTTTAAACGTCTCAAAATAGAGTCTATGGTTTAATAATCTGATAAATAATGTCTGTAATAATAATAAACGAGATTATTTTATAGAAATAAATGTTGGAAAGTAATAAATATGAAAATTGGATTACATATCGGGAAATTTGATTGGCCGTACGAAAAAATAATAGAAATTTATAAAGAAGTTAAAAAGAGATTTGAAAATATTGGTTGGAAAGAAGAGTCGAGTAAATTGATAGGTTCAATTAAATATTATAAGGAAAAACTCGAAAAAGATAAAAAATTAAGAGAAATTGAAGAGAAAAAATTGATTAAAGAATTATAAAAGCTGAATGTTAATAGCGCATATAGTATATTAAATAGAGTTTAGTTAGGTCTAACTAAATTATCAATGCCTGACTAGAGCATATCAACTGAATATATACCAGGTTCAATAGGCATATTTTTTATTGATTTGTTACATTTTTAAATCCATCTACCCGTCTTGAATTTTGGAATTAACTCCTTGGCTATTTGCTCAAATTTTGATAATTGATTTGGTTCACGGGGGTAGTAAAAGATGAATTCATTAATTCCAATATCTTTAAACTGTCCGACAATAGTTTGAAAATTTTCTTCTGATTCAAAAATTGAGTTGAAACATTCACCAAAGAACAGGAAAGAACGATTTATTGCTTGAGGATTGCGTCCTTTTTCATTGCAGTATTGATTCAGAGTTTCATTTCTTTCATGGGTTTTTTTAAGCATCATTTCTGCAGGAGTATTCCAATCTCCTCCTAATGAGTTCCATGTATCAGCAAATTGAGCTGCGATTTTCAACATTCTTTTACCCATTGCTGCTATTGTTATAGGGGGTCGTGGTTTTTGGATCGGTGATGGATACATATAGGCATTTTTAATTGAATAATAATTTCCTTTATAGCTTATTTCTCTATTTTGCAAGCATTTATCAATAATTTCTACTTGTTCTTTGAAGTGTTCTACACGTTCATTTGGTGTCCAATCATCAATTCCAATCATTTCATAAACAGGATCTGTTTCACCTGATACTCCTGAACCGAGTCCCAATTCAAGTCTTCCATTTGAGATATGATCTACAGTTAAAGCTTGTCGAGCTAAGATTGCTGGATGACGCAATGGTATAGATGTCACTAATGTTCCAATTCTAATTCTTTCAGTCATAGTTGCTAATGCTGCAAGTAATGTCCATGCTTCATACCAATTACCAGTTGGGTTATAAGGGTCTAAAAAGTGATCAGCTAACCAAATACTATCAAATCTTAAAGCTTCAATATTTTTCCAACGTTGAACTTCTTTCTTCCATGACAACCGTTGGATGGTCATTATACCAAATCGTAATTCTTTACTCATTTCTTCTAATGCCCTCTAGATTATTGCAATAAAATATTTTTCTTTCAAGTATTTTTAATAATAGTCGCTTTAAATAATCTTTTAATTAAAGCAAATAAATTATTTATTATTTAAATCAATCCACATCTAATAGCTCATTAAATAATGGAGATGCATTTTATGGTGAGTATAAAAAGCTTACAGTACAAAGGCTCAATAATAAAACAGCTATGATTATTATTATCAAAGAGTTATTTCTAATCCTCTTATCAATTTTATCTAATCCTTCCACTATAACTTAAAAATTTTAAATCTTTAAAAAGCATTTAAATAGTTAAAAAAATTTTGTAAATTAACGGTAAATGATTTTTTATCGTATTTTTTTGGAGAAATTTAATGTTTAGAGATATTGAGAAGGATATTCAACAATACTATGCCGATCGAGCAAATGAATATGAGTTGACCTATGAAAGACCTGAACGACAAACTGACTTAAAAACAATTCGCATTCTACTCAAGAATTTACTCAATGAACACCATGTGCTTGAAATAGCATGTGGAACAGGTTATTGGACTAAAATTATTAGCTCCGTTGCTAAATCTATTACTGCTACTGATATAAATAATGAAGTTCTTAAAATTGCAAAAAATAAGCTAATTAAA
>JAEOTW010000284.1 GCA_016839655.1 Promethearchaeota archaeon
ACCAAGGTTGGCATGCAGTTAATATGATCGATAATGGTGGTAAACGATGGACTCCTCAAATCCTTGCTGAACGAGTTAAAAGCGAATTAATGAAAGGAATGCCACGAAAAGAAACCCTTATGGATGCAGTTGGACTCTTAATTAAAATGTAATTTCAACTTCTTTTTTTTATCTTTTTAATTAAAAAACTAAAAAGATTTCGATATATTAAAGAATGACTTGCTCGGCAGATACGACTGTATTAGTTTTAGGAGCAAAAAAAGAATTTAATCCTTATTAATTTTAATTTCTCACTTAAGACTATCGGCAATATCCTTAAAAATTTGATAAATTAACATAACAATTTTATCAAATTCCTCTTCTGGTAAATCAGAACTGTTGTTTTTTAGTATATTTAAGAGATAATCTAATCTATCTAGTGCAATTCTAAGATATTCAATCTCATCCTTGTTTTTAGCTTCTTTAAAACGTTTTTTTAGAAAAATTATCTCACTGATTAACATATTTGCTAATTTCTCTTTTCTTGATTGAATGAAGTCATTATATTGCCATTTAATTGATTTACTCAATTTCTTAACCTCAAATAATTAATTTAATTCTAATTAAAACAAGAAGAGTATAAGATTAATATCTTTTAGAGTCCAATTATTGAGTTAAGTATCTTTTTCAAAGTAAAAAGTAACTCAAATTAACTCTAACTCTCTTGAAAATATAGATTAGATAAATTTACTGAGTTTTAATCTTCAATTAAATCCTTAAAGAAATCATCTTCCTCCTTCTTTTCTGGACTCTCTGTTTTTACTTCTCGATACATGGCGTAAACACTTATAATTACTCCGACCAATAAACCAACAAAAAATCCTGAAATAAGACCACTCACTAAATACAGAAAGAAAATTTGTACACTAAGAAGTAAAATCCATTGGTATACAGCAATAAAAAGCGCTGAAAGAATTCCTCCAACAATCCCGATAATCACACAATATTTTAGAAATGATTGATCTGGTTGTCTATTCTTTATAAAATAAATTATTCCAACAACATTTCCCACTATAAACTGTAAATCTGCAAAAAGAAAAAAACCTCGGAAAAGTACTTCCCCTACTAAAATTGAAGCTATAGATATTATTAAGTAGGCTATAAAAGTAATTAACGCTGAAATTATGATACCTCTGAAGACATTCTGATATTTTAAATATTCTGACAAGTTTAAGATCTCTCTAAAAATATAGGTAAATTTAGATAATAAAAATCTGATAACTTAAGAAAGTTATTATTCTATTTTTTATTTGTTTGCTCCGGGTAAATCTTTACCTTTTGTTATAGCTTTCGTAACAACTTTCTTTGCTATATTAGTGGAGTCAGCTAAATCCATTAAATTTTCTTCATTATTTAAGTATTATTTTTTTAAACCACACCAAGAGCTAAATAAGTCGGAATAAAAAGAGGTTTTTTAAGTTTAGGGAATTTAATATTTTTTTTTAATTCTTTTACCATGATAACGTCATTTTGAATCTTAAAAAAACTCATGCCTTTAAAAGCTTGGTTCAAAGACTTGGCTTTTAAACTTGATGTATACAATAAAACTCCCAAATATCTATGATTAGCGGCTCTAATAATTTTATCAATTAAATACATATAGCCAAGAGATATGTCTTGAGGGTCATTAAATACACTATCATCAAGAAATATTTCATGAATTATTCCTATCCGTAGTTTTAATTTATATTTCAAAGCTCTAACATTTTGATGAGTAATAACAGCACCCCCAACGATTTTATCCTCTTTTTTTATTATGATATAAGTTGGTTCGTTATGGGTTGAAGGAACTTCTATACGTGCCCAATTAAACTTAGAATTATCATAACCTGGATACCCCTCATAATTTTTTGGGGTAAGTATATTAAGAGCGTTCATATAGTCAAGATGTTTTTTGTTATGATTAATTTCATATGAAAAGTCTTTAAGAATCTTCTTAAAATTCATTCTCAATCGACTTAAAACTCGAGGAAGATAAGATATAGTAAAAAATGCTGGATAGAAAAACGCAAACCCGAAGAAATTTCGTAGAAGTTGAAAGCTATTAGGAATTTGTATAAAGTAGCACTGTTTTTCAATATCAAAATAACCAAATTTTTTGTAAATTTTACTCCGAGCAATACCTTTTAATCCAGTACTTAACATTGAAAAATCACATCCCTTTGAATTCATATATTTGATTGAGTTTTCCATTAATTTAGAAGCAATTCCTCTTTTAATATAATCAGGATGTGTAGAAACATCATTAATATCACCAATTAAATATGTCTTTTGATCAAAAGGTCTCATCTCTATTAAATTAACAAGGATTGCACCTACGATCTTTTTCTTTTCAATATCTTCTGCAATTTGACACATTTCCGGTTCAAATTCAGGGGATTTAACGTATCTCCAATGCCAATTAGTGGGTGTTCTTATAACAACACTTCTCTTGAATGCATGATTAAATAAATCAGCTAACTGATTTTCATCTCCAGGTTGATAATGTCGAAAAATTATTTTTACCATTAAAACTTCAGTTCTTTATTGTTGTTATTATATTGATAAATTAACAAAAAATAGCTTTTTTAAGCAAGATTCTTATACTTAAATATAATTAAAACTTACTTAATAATTAAAGAAATAATATTCTCCATAACATAAATGTAAAATGAGTCAAATGAGTGATAATATAACGGGTATTCTCGATAGTTTAAAGGCGATAAAGGGAGTTCATGGAGCTGCCTTAATTGAAAAATTTGGCTTAATTAAAGGAAGTGCTTTACCAGGATGGGTAGATCATGAGGCTGTAGCGGCAATGGTCACGCTTATCCTAAAAGCTAGCCAAAGAGCAACCAAAGAATTAGAGCAAGGTCAATTTTTCAGTGCAATTATTGAATCTGAAAAAGGCAAAATCCTATTTAGTGAGATAAAAGGAAATATTTTAACTATAATCACTACTCGTGAAGCAAAATTAGGTATAATAAATTTGAAATTAGACGCTGCGAGTACAGCACTTGAGTCAATGATTTGAAATTATTTTTTTTATTCTTTTTTTAAGATTTCTTTACTTTACAATTCCTTTTTCTTTTAAAAGCTGAATCATTATTGTACGAGTTATATGAGGGTCTGCTTGTCCTCTTGTCTTCCCCATAACGCGCCCTATTAAAGCTTCTATTGCTTTTGGATTGCTCCGACAATCATCTACAATCTTAGGATTCTCTTTAATAACCTCATTACTTAACTTGCTAAGCAGATCGTTATCAGAAATTCTTTTTTTACCCTTCGTTTCAAGAATTTCTTGAATTGAATATCCTTCCATTACATCATCTATAATACTTTTAGCAATTTTAGTCGTTATCTTTCCTTCATTCACAAAATTAATCAAATCAACTATTTGATGAGAGTGAAGCTTTGTATCTTTCAAGATTTTGTCGTGCTCGTTTAACCACCTTAAAATATCATTCATTAACCAATTGCAGTATTGTTTATATTCATTCGGACCAAAAGATGCTTCAGAATTTACTCCTTTTTCATAAAAGTCAGAAATTTCTTTATCTAGAACTAAATTATCAGAATCAAATTCAGACAAATTATAGTCTCTCCGAAGTCTTAAAGATCTCTCATTTGGCATTTCAGGCAATTCATCTCTAACTTTTTGAATATACTTGCTATCTATTTCTATTGGAACCAAATCTTGTTCTGGAAAATATCTATAATCTGCTTCAAATTCTTTTGTTCTCATAGAAATTGTGATTCTTCTTTTATCATCCCAATGCCTCGTTTCTTGGATTAACAATTTTCCTCTTTTGATTAAGTTCTTCTGTCTAATAATTTCATGTCTTAAAGCTCGTTCAACTTCCTTAAAACTATTAATATTTTTCACTTCACTGCGTTCATAACCCTTTATTGAAATATTAGCATCTACTCTAACAGAACCTTCAAGATCAAGATTTGAAGTCCCTGAATATTGAACAATTGATTTTAACTGTTTTAGAAATTCTCGAGCTTCTTCTGGTGAATCTATCACCGGTTCAGTAACAATTTCTATTAAGCAGACTCCTGATCTGTTATAATCAACAAGAGTATATGGCGAGGTTGCTATACTCCCTTTATGAACTAGTCTTGCTGGATCTTCTTCTAAATGAATACGATTAAGTATTATATCTTTCTTATGTGAGTTTAGTTTAATAGTAACTTTTCCATTATCAGCAAAAGCTCTTCCACCAGATTTATTATATTGGCTAATCTGAAAATTCTTAGACATGTCAGGATAAAAGTAATTTTTTCTAAAGAACCAAAAGTTATTATTAATATCACAATTAAGGGTTATTGCCAATCTGGTAGCAAATTCTATTGCTTTTTTATTAATAACTGGAAGAGTGCCTGGTAGTCCTATACAAATAGGACATACATGAGAATTTGGTTCTGCGCCTCGATAATCATTATTACAGCTACAAAAGAGTTTTGTATTAAGATTAGATAATTGAATATGAACTTCTAATCCAATCACCACATTATTACTTTTACTAATCATATCACTTACCTCTTTTTGTAACTGGAGCAATTTTTCGATAAATGTTTAACTCTTGTTCTAATTGATAACCGATATTTAGAATTCCCTTCTCATCAAAATAATTTCCAATTATTTGAAATCCTATTGGTATATTCTTGTTGTCAAAACCACAAGGAATTGATAATGCTGGAATCCCAGCTAAGTTGACAGGACAAGTTAAAATATCTGCTTTATACATCTGTATAGGATCATCGGTAAACTCTCCAACTTGAAAAGCTGTGGTAGGCATTGTTGGGCAAACAATGGAGTCACATTTTTTGAAAGCCTCTACAAAATCATTCTTTATTAGTGATCGAACTTTGAGAGCTTTTATATAAAACATATCGTAATAGCCCGCGGATAATGCATAAGTTCCTAGAAAAATCCTTCTACGTACTTCTGGACCGAATCTCTCACCTCTAGTTCGACTAAAAACATCATAGACATCACCAGAAAGATCATCGCTCATATTTCCATATCTCAAGCCATCAAATCTTGCTAAATTTGAGCTCGCTTCACTCATGCATAATAAATAATAGGTTGCTACAGTATATTCGAGATGTGGAATTGAGATTTCTATAGTTTTTGCGCCTAAGTTTTTTAATTTATCAATAGCTTTTCTAACCGCGTTCTCTACCTCCTTATCAACACCCTCTCCAAAAAATTCTCTTGGAACACCTAATACCTTTTTATCTATTGCATTTTCTAATTCTTCAGTATAATTGTCAACTTTAATATCTACCGAAGTAGAATCAAGAATGTGTTTACCTGATATTACTTCAAGCATCAGTGCTGAATCGTAAACGCATTTTGTAATTGGACCGATCTGATCTAAAGAATTGGCAAATGCTACCAAACCATATCTTGAAACTCTTCCATATGTAGGCTTTAATCCAACAGTTCCACAAAAAGCAGCAGGACATCGAATGCTTCCTCCTGTGTCACTTCCTAATGCTAATATTGTTTGTCCTGATGCGATACTGGCAGCGGACCCTCCACTTGATCCTCCAGGAACTTTTAAATCATCCCATGGATTATAAGTAGGACCATAACAGCTATTTTCTGTAGAGCTTCCCATTGCAAATTCATCCATATTTGTATTACCGATATGAATTGCTCCTTCTTGTTCAACTAAACGTTCAATTACAAATGCGTTATAAGGTGGACGATAATTATATAATATTTTTGAACAACAGGTAGTTGGAAAATCTCTAATGCTTATGAGATCTTTGTTTGCTAATGGTATTCCATAAAGACGTCCTAATTTTTTATCATTTTTTAGAGCCTTATCAAGCTTTTTAGCCTTTATTAATGCTTTGTCTTTTGATAAGTTGACAAAAGAATGCAATATATTCTCGGTTTCTTCTACTCTTTCATAAATTGTTTCAATTAATTCTATAATTGAAATTTCCTTATTTCTAATTTTTTCAATTAATTCATAGGCCATGAATTCATAGAGCTTCATAAAAACCGAGTAAAATAATAAATTTGTTCAATTAAAAGCTTGATTTCTAAAAAATTTCACTAAAATTATCTAATATTATCGAAATATTAAGAATTAAAACCTTAAAAATATTGATTTCTTCCTCAAGGAGCTTTCCTGAGCATAGTTCTTGGGAACGGAATGGCATCTTTTATGTTATCTATTCCACAAAGCCACATAATGACTCTTTCAACACCAACTCCATAACCAGAATGAGGTACACTACCATACTTTCTTAGTTCAAAATACCAATCATAATTTTTTGGGTCTTCTCCGTCCGCTTCTAGTCTTTTTATCATATTATCAACTAATAAGCTTCTTTCTGAACCACCTACGATTTCACAGTACCCTTCTGGAGCTAACATATCAAAACATAAAGCTTCCTTAGGATTTTCATTGCTAGGGGGTTTATAAAATCCCATGATTTCAGTAGGATAATGTGTGACAACTACGGGTACTTTGAAATGATCTGCTATTTTGGCTTCTTCAAGAGTTCTTAAATCCTTCCCCCAAGGAACATTCATTTTATATTTTGAATTAAGAATTTCTAATGCTTCGGAGTATTTGATAGTAGGATATTCTGCTTCTGCATAATGTTCTAACAAGTTAATATCTCTCTCTAAAATTTCTAACTCTTTTTTATTATCCTCTAATACTTTTTTCACAATGAATCTAATCTCATCTTTAGCAACTTCAGTAACCTCATCAAGTTGCATCCAAGCAGCTTCCATTTCTGCCATCCAAAATTCTGCTAAATGTCTTGAAGTTTTTGATTTTTCTGCTCTAAAGGTTGGGCCCATATTATAGATTTTTCCTAATGAAAAAATACCTGCTTCCGCATATAATTGCCAAGTTTGGGAGAGATATGTAATATCATCAAAATATTTAACCTCAAAAAGAGTAGCACCTCCCTCAGATTGGCTTGGTTGGAAAATGGGCGCATCAAATTCATAATACCCATGACTTCTAAAAAATTCATGAATTGCTCCTACAACTGTATGCCGTATTTTTAATACAGCATTCAATTTTCTTGATCTAATCCATAGATGCCTATTATCATAGAGAAGTTCAGGAGATTGATGTTCAGTAATGGGAAATGGATCTGCTATTTGAACAACTTCTAAATTAGATACAGAGACTTCATAACCGGTTGGAGCTCTATTATCCTCCTTAAGGGTTCCCGAAATTTTTACTGAAGATTCAATTGTTAACTTTTCAGCAGATTCAAATACCTCTGGGTTCTTTTCTTTTGAGATTACACATTGTATTATATCTGATTCATCTCTAAGAACTATAAATACAAATTTATTTGATTTTCTTTCTCTATATATCCACCCTCTTAGATTTACCTGGGGAGATCCCTTTTTGAGAGCTTCTTCAATTGTAGTATGTGTTGATTCTTTCATCTTCATATTAAATAGTAAGTTTAAAAATAATATGTCATATTTAGTTATCGAATTCTAAAAAATTTGACTGAATTATTAAATATTCAGAAATTACTTTTAGTAAGAAATGAAGAAGAATTTCATAATAAGGACTTTTTGAAATGAAACATAAAATAGATGTTTTGGAATATATCGATGCTAGACACTATGATAAAAAGATGGAAAGCCGGAAAAGGAGTAAAGACATTCCTTTTTACATAAATAAAGTGAAAGAATATAGATCTCCCATCCTTGAATTAGCTTGTGGAACAGGAAGGGTGACGATTCCAATCGCACAAAAGGGAATATCAATAACCGGATTAGATCTTTTAAATACAATGCTAAAAGAAGCAAGAAGAAAATCGAAGGAAACTGGTGTAAAAATCGAATGGATCGAAGGAGACATGACAGATTTTGATTTAAATAAAAAATTTAATCTTATTTTAATTCCGGGATGTGCCTTCAACGCGCTATTAGATATTGAGAGTATTGAAAAATGTCTAACATGTGTAAAAAAACATCTTGAACCCAATGCAGGTTTCCTATTTGATGTTTTTAACCCTAATCTAAACATTTTAGCAAGAGATCCATCAAAAACCTACCCCAACGCCGAATATCAGGATCCTGATGGAAGAGGGTTAGTCACTGTAAGTGAAAGTACAAGATATGACAAAGCTAGCCAAATTCTTTATACAACTTTATCATATTCCATAGCAGGTAAAACTATTAGCAATGAATTAATACTAAGAATATTCTTTCCAAAAGAGTTAGATGCTTTGCTCAAATATAATGGATTCAAAATCAATGCTAAATTTGGAGATTTTGATCAAACTCCTTTTACTTCTGATTCAAGACGACAGATCTTCGTTTGTGAAGTTTGATCCTTAACAAAATTTAATCTTCTTTTTGTTTTTTGAGTAGATATTTAGAGAATATATTCATATAGAGACATTCTTCGGGAAGCATTTCTGGTGTTAGTTGAGGATTTGCCGTAAATTCGACTTTACTATTCCTTATTATTACAATAGGTGTTTGTTGATCAGCTTCACTTAAAAGAAATTGAGCTGCACTCGCAAGATCATCTGCCACAGCTCTCATGGTTATCTCCATTGGTCTATTAAAAAGATCTGGTTGACCTCGAAGATCTTCAATAGGTTCAAATCCTGCTGTACCTATAGCTATTCCGATAGTTCCTTTCCTTAATGGTTGGACTCTTGAATCAGCAATTATTACTCCAAAATTATCTATTGCAAACTCAGCTCTCATTTTTTCCCAATAATCCCAAACAACTTCTTTTAGATTCCTTGGTAAGAGTACTACATTTCCAGCACCAGCATTAGATTGATCAATCCCTGCATTAGCGATGAGAAAATCATTAACTTTTGCAAGTATCACATGCGTCATACCTCCTAGAATCATGGAAGCTTCTTGTAATATCAATTCTACATATCTTTCATCCATATCATATTTTTTCGCTAATTTTTTTGCTCGTTCAGAGACTTTTTTGATATCAGATAAATTTATAACTCTACCTTGCGATGTAGCTACTACTTTCTCTGCAATAACAATTATATCTCCTTCTACTAGGATTTTTCCTTGATCCTTAATATTTTGAACTATAATCTCTAATAAGGGATCGTGCTTTTTGATGAGAGGAAGTCGAATTGAAAATAATTCCATAGCACATAATAGAATATAACTTATTATAAATCAATTATCATCTTTTTAGGAATATAAAAAATGGACTATAAAATCCTTATATAAATTATAATGGCTAGCCTTTCTTGTAGAGAAAATCAAATTCTACAAAAATATATTAAAATTTAGTTTAAAAATGTGATAGAAAGTGTATAATAAAAGATTTAATTTATTTATACTACTAATCCTCTCATCTTTAGTTGTTATATGTCCTTGTTTTACAATGGCTTATACAAGTCAAACTGAAAGTGTCCGTCCATTTAATCCCCGAATAGATGACTATATTCATGATAAAATGCTACAGTTTTACATCCCTTCAGTTGCTACTGCTGTAGTGAGAAATGACTCCATTATTTGGGCAAAAGGTTTTGGGTTACAAAATGATCCTCAAACCATTTACATGACAGGTTCTGTTACAAAAACCTTTACAGCAACGGCTATTTTCCAGATTTATGAACAGGGATTGATCCAATTAGATGACGATGCTAATCTCTATTTACCATTTTCATTAAGACATCCCAATTATAATAACACTCCTATTACGATCGAAATGTTACTCAATCACTATTCGGGATTAAATAAGGATAATGATCCATATATTTGGGGGACAGCGGCAGATGGTGTTTCAAGATTAGGATTAGAAAATCCATATGATTGGTTACCCTTTCCTTATTGGATAGAAGAACATCTTACTCCTAATGGCTCTCTTTATATTCCAGAAGCTTGGACTCCTTATGAACCTGGAACAACGCGACATTATTCAAATATTGGTTATAATGTGTTAGGTTACATCTTGGAATTAGTCACAGGGAAACCAATATGGGATTATATTCAAGATCATATTCTTGACCCTCTTGATATGCTTAGCACTGGTTTTAATTTTACAAAATTTGATGAAATCCAATTAGCAAAACCACACATTTACCAATTTGAATTGGATCCTAGTTCAACGGGGGATAAAGCTTATCCTCATTATAATTACTTAGGATACGCATCCGGAGCAATACGATCTAATGTGTATGATTTGGCAAGATTTCTATTAGTACATTTACATAATGGAATTTCAAAAGGAGTTCGCATCTTGGAAGAACCAACTATACAATTAATGCATCAAATGCAAGCTTCTTGGATAGATGGCCAAGGGGGATTAGTAGATTGGAGTGGCTGGGGTGGTACAGAAGGAGATGTTTGGGGATTTCATGCAAAAGCATACGGCACCTACTACGATACCGTTACAGTTCCCTATGCGGTAATAACGTTAATAAATCAGGGACATGATGATGCAAGAAATGCTTGTTTTGAAATTACTTCAAAACTCCAAGAATATGTTCATATCTACGATGCAAATTTTCCCAATAATATTAATGATTTTATGTCTATAGTTTTTATTTCTAGTTTTCCTGTGTTTTTAGGAGTTAGTCTTGTTCTAATATTTGGTCTAAAGCAGAAGAATGTGAGAAATTAATCTATAAACCTAAAATTCATTAGTAAATATAAATTTAAAACATTTTTTTCATTTATTAGATAACCTATGAGTAAAATTTATACAAAATTATATGATTTTCTAGAAATAGGTGATGACTTACCCGCTGTGATAATGGGTGTCATAAATTTAAGTCCTGAATCATTTTATAAAGGCTCTGTTTATGTAGAACCTAAAAAAATCAGAGACGCTGCTTCTGAAATGGTAAAAAATGGAGCTCAGGTTCTAGATCTTGGTGGACGTTCTACAGCTCCTTGGTCTGAAAAAATTACAATTGAGGAAGAAATTGAACGAATGAAGATTGCCATAGGAACTGTGTGTGAAATTATACCAAATAACATAATAATATCTGTGGATACACAATACCGTAAAGTTGCTGAAGCAGCATTTGAGATTGCTACTTTAGCAAATAAAAAAATTATCATTAATGATGTAAGTTGCCTAAAATCTGATCGATCTTTAGCAGATTTTGTGATTGAAAAGGAACTTCCAATTATTATTATGGCATCTAAAAAAACTCCTGGAGATCTATGTACTATTGATGAAATTATAGGTGAGTTTAAAAGTACTATTGGAAATCTAAAGAACAAGGGCTTTGATGAAAATAAGATAATATTAGACCCAGGAATAGGTCATTGGATTGAAGAAAAAACACATATTTATGATTTAAAGATAATAGCGAATCTACAGAAACTAAAAAATTTGAATAGAGCAATATTAGTAGCCATTTCAAGAAAATCCTTTATTGGTACAACCCTAAATATTCCCGATCCAGAAGAAAGATTAAATGGTACTCTGTCTGCAACAGCAATAGCAGTCTTTAATGGTGCTCATATAGTTCGAACACATGATGTGAACCCCCAACTTATAGAAATAGTAAAAATGGCAGAAGAAATAAGAAAAAACAGATAAAAATCGATATTTTTGTATAAAAATTAGTATTAAATTCTAAGCTTGAATTTTTGAGAACTTTAATACTATTTAGTATTCTAAATATATAGCTGATTTGATAATCCAATTCTTTTAAATAATCTATAATGTACCAGATTTACCCCTTCTGAATGTTGAAAAATTGTTGAAAAAATCCACATATATTTAAAAGTGTGAGCTTCCTTATCTTATATGTATATCGATAAAATATCGTGGTATTTTGAATATTTTTATGATAACAAATTAAATTATAAAAGCTTGTTCTCTCATGGTTGATAAACCCACTAGTCAAGATTCTTATGATGCAGACGATATTAAAGTTTTGAAAGGTCTGGAAGGAGTTAGGAAGAGACCAGCAATGTATATTGGTTCTACAGGTAAAACTGGTCTCCACCATCTCATTTTTGAAGTTTTGGATAATTCTGTTGACGAAGCGATGGGGGGGTACGCTGATGAGATAAAAGTTACTCTCCATAAAGACAATTCAGTTCAAGTACATGATAATGGAAGAGGGATTCCAATTGATATTCATCCAGAATTTAAGAAACCTGCTCTTGAAGTGATTATGGAGCATTTGCATTCTGGAGGCAAATTCGACAGTAAAAGTTATAAAATTTCTGGTGGTCTACATGGTGTTGGATTATCAGTTGTTAATGCATTAACCGATTGGATGAATGTTGAAGTTTGTCGAGATGGAAAATATTACACACAAAAGTTTTCTAAAGGGAAAAAAGCATCAGAACCCGAAGTTAAAGAAGTTATATCAAAAGAATCTTACACTAAAATAACCTTTTACCCTGACAAAGAGATTTTTGAATTCGATCCAAATGAACCTATTTTTAATGAGCATACAATAAGTTCAAGAATGCGAGAACTTGCATTTCTTACTCCACATACAAGATTTGAAATTCATGATAAATTTAACG
>JAEOTW010000285.1 GCA_016839655.1 Promethearchaeota archaeon
AGGACCACTTGGTTTTTTTGATATGAATCCTAAAATCCCTCCAATAATTGCCAAAACTGCTACCATTAAATTCCAGATCCATCCTGAAATATGAGCGAAACTACCTAAAGGTGAGAACACTGTTAGAGAATAGGTAATTGCAAAAAACAGAATAAACCAACCTCCTATAAAACCGAAAATTCCACCAATAATTTTACCGACACTCATTTTTTCGACCTCTTTGAATAATATTTTAAATTTACTTTAATGAATATTGATTTTTAATCTTTATAAGATTTTTACAAAACAGAAGGAATTGAGATTTCCTCTCCATTCTTTAAAATTCTATTTTATTGTTCTAAAACTTCTCTCCTTCTTCGAACTTCCCTGGAAATCCCGCAGTAAAAACTATAAGACGAACTAAACCTAGATTAAATTTATGATTACAACAAGAAAAAATAATACTCTAGGTAGAAAAAGTCTTTTTGGATCTCCTTACCCCATAAAAGAAACGTTTGGTTGGTTTAAACGTTTAATTTGTGGACCATGTAAAAATAATTCTGGGAATGTTCAATATCTTTCTAATAGTACAGTATTAAACGAAATCACCCCAAAATATACAATCTCTTTTATAGGGGATATAATGGATGTGAATTTAAGAGATTTAACAATCAGTGATAATATAAAACATTTTATAGAAGGATCAGATTTCCTTATTGGAAATTTTGAGGCAACCCTCACCTCAGAGAAGAAATTAATCAACGGTAAACGTCATAAACCACAGATCATGGATGCTCTAGCAAATTTATTCAATCCTAAAAAAACTTATTTGTCAACAGCAAACAATCACAGTGCCGATTTTGGTGAAAATGAATTCTCAGAATCAGCCGAACAATTGAAAGAGAGGGGTTTTAATGTATTTGGTACTGAAGAAACTCCTTTTCTAGATTTAACAGATGATTTAAGAGTGATTGGAGGTACTCAATGGTCAAATCACCCATGCGATTATATAGTTAATTTAGAAGATTCAAGCCAATATCATAAGGACGATGCATTTAACTTATTATTTCCACATTGGGGATATGAAATGGAATTGTATCCTCGAATTGAAACTATTAAATTGGGCAAGGAATTATTAAACAAATTTGATGCATTAATTGGTCATCATTCACACAATCCTCAACCAGTATCATTTTTTCCATTTGGTGGTAATAATAAACTAATTGCTTATTCTTTAGGAGATTTTTGTGATGGAAAGGAATTTGAAATCCATAATTATGGAATCTTAGTGAAAATTGAGATTGGAACTGATGATAATGGTAAATGGTTGGTAGGTAAATGCGAATGGACCTTTCTGAAAACTTCACCTGTTTCAGAAACAGAATTTATTGTAGACATAACTGAAAACTTCTCAGACTTCATATTCGAGTATAAATACTTAAATAATGATAATAAAGTTGAGGAAGTACTTTTCGAGAGTTTATTTGAGATGGAACAAGTTGTAGCATGTGTATAAATAAAAAGACAACTTGTATTAATAATTTTTTATTGGTAGATATAATGCCAATACATTATAAATATCACAATTGATAAAGCAAAAATTGTAAAGAGAGTAGCTAGAATTACAGTTAAAAGAGACCTCAAGTCAGGTACCAGAATAGCTAATAAAATTGTAGTGATTATTAGAACAGTACCAATTACAACCAACCAAAGGATTCTTTTTATTCTGGCTTTTTCATGTTTTATCTGAAGGGCTTTATAATCTATTTTTGCTCCACATCTAAGGCATACCTTATGTTCAAGATAGAGTTTTGCACCACATTTTGGACATTTCGCCATCAATACTCCACCTTCTTCTAATAGATCTTGAGTAATTTTGTAATACTTAGCCTTGAGTTTTAAGGGTTAATTAATGATATAAATAAAAATTTATGACTAAGTTTATGTATTCTCAAAAGGATAAAAAAAATTGTAAAAAAAAAAAAAGAAAAAATTATAATTTAATTTTATACGTTTGCAACTATTTCAATGAATACTCTAAGAGCGATATATAGTATCCATGGAGTAAATGGAAGGATTAAAGCAACAATTACTAGACCTATTGGCCCAATAAAGATAATACTAAGTGGGATCCATACCCATAAATCCCAGCTACCATAGACAATTGAAATTGAAAAAACACCACCTAAAATAGCTCCAACAATTAAAAGTGTAAGAATAGGATCACTACGTAGTAAATACTCATAATATTTACCTGTCAATGTTTTCTTTGTGCTTACGAATTTCTCTTTTTTTACGCTTTCTTCTTCTGTAGTAAAGTTGTAAAGACTGTCATCATTTTCAGTTTTTTTATTCAATAATAATTCCTGTTCTGTTATTTCATTCATTTTACTAAACTCGTTTTTATATTATTTTTTTAAGATGCTTAAATTAAATATATCCAAACTTCCTTAATTAGTTCTTTATGCGAAACTTTTTGCGAAGTTTGAAGAAATAAATAACATAACAAGATAAAGTTCGAGCTTATGACTAACCTTCTTCTTCACATCTGTTACAAGTAAAACATATAAAGAAAACTTAAATATGGAAATGACATATTTCAACATTGGAAAAATCCTATGAAAAAGAAATTAGAATTAAAAAAGCTAAAATAATAAAAAGAAATGTGAGGATTAGAAATATGAAGGATTTAACAGTAATTCTAAAAAATGAACCAGGAATACTCGCAAATATGGGGGAAAGTCTTGGCAAAATGGGGATTAATATGGAAGGATTATGTGGAATTCCATTAAAAAACGAAGCGGTTGTGCATATTTTGGTTGAAGATGATGAAACTGCTCGTTGGGCACTTGAAGACGCAGGGTTCGAAGTGCGTGCAGTACGTGAAGTTCTTGTATTGGATATTGGTCACATTATAGGAAAACCAGGCACAGGAGGGAAGATGGCTCGCAAGATAGGTAACGCAGGTGTAAATATTGATTTAATCTATTTTGCTGAGAATAATAGAATAGTACTCGGTGTAGATAACCTAGAAAAGGCACGTAATGCTTTATTATAACTATTAGATGATGTCATGAGAGAGTATATTCAAAATTAACCTAATTTTTTCTTATTTTCTACTAAACAATAAATCATAATCTTTACTCTTATTGTGTATGAATTCTAATTCGATATTCCTCTTCATTTTTAACACCAACTATCTCATAAATTTTTTCGTCTATCTCGGCTATCACTTGCCCCCATTGAGGCCCCTTTTTATAACGAAGTTTAACTCCAAAAATTCTTTCAATTCTTCTACAAATCATATAAACAGAAGATTTTTTTCGTGAACAAATGTAAAGGATAAATTCTTTGACTTCTTTTGTCTCTAAGAAATCTTTTATTCCCTTGATTTCATCGAAAGGAGGACCTAAATAGGGATGGTTTTTTCTATAAGTATGATAAGTAATAGTGATTGTAATGGGGATAATCCAGATAAAACCTACTGCTAGCCCTATAAAAATATAAGCTAGTTTATAATAGAATTTTTCAAAAAAAACCAAAATTAGATACATAAAACACAAACCAATTAATCGGGAAATTTGCTTATATAACTCTCTTTTTGGGGGGTTGATTCTGTATCTGTTTATTCTTAATTCAACCTCTTAGTTACACTAAAGATTATCTGGAGTTTTCTACTTTAAATCATAAGAAACTGCTTATTTAAAAGTTCTGATAAAGAAGACAAATATGTATTTAAATTTTATAAATTATGTTACTTTTGACAAATCCGACAAAAATATGCAAACATAAATAAGTACCATATTTCCATATGATTCCATAAGAATATATTTAATTAATGGGGATATATTATGAGCATTGAGGAGTTATATTCAGTTTTAAATA
>JAEOTW010000045.1 GCA_016839655.1 Promethearchaeota archaeon
AGAAAAATCCAACTAGATGAGATAGGGATTAAAATGAGGAAGATCCAAATATATTTACTTAAATTCTTTCTTAAGGAAATTGCTAATTTCAGCATTTTTTTGAGACTAATCGCATTCGATTAAATTCATCTTATACCTATATACCTAAGGAATTATATAGAAATTCTAAGTATATAATATTTTCCACAAATTAGTCATTTATAAAATCATTGTGATCCAGTATATATTAATGCTCTAATTGAATTTTACATCAGGTTTTTTTAGATTTTTCAACAGAAAATCTTTATTTACTTGAACAACATTAATATAAAATATGTCTAATTCACAAAGAAAATATATTCTAGCAATAGATCATGGGACTGGTGGTCCAAAAACAGCAATAGTATCCACAGAAGGTGAAGTCCTTGATTGGGCATTTCAAGAAGTACCTTTATATGCATATAAGGGGGGTGCTGTAGAACAAGATCCAGATGATTGGTGGAATGCCATTGTTAAAACTTCTCAAAAAGTAATTGGAAGTGGAAAAGTTTCTGTGGATGATATTGTGGGAGTGTGTAATTCAAGTCAATGGAGTGGAACTGTAGCCCTCGATAAAGAAGGGAATCACTTAATGAATTCGATTATATGGATGGACACAAGAGGAGCGAAATATATTGAAGAATTTAATAAAGGTTTGCTAAAAGTATCTGGTTATAATATACTTAAAATGTTAAAATTGCTAAAAAGAACTAGTGGCGGTCCCGGTTTTCATGGAAAAGACCCAATTTCTCATATTTTAGTCTTAAAAAATGAGTTTCCTGATATCTATAATAATACTTACAAGTTTTTAGAACCACAAGATTATGTTAACCTTAAATTAACAGGGAAATTCGCGGCCTCAATCGCATCAATAGCACTTCATTGGATTACTGATATTAGAGATTTATATAATCCAAAATTATCCAAAAAACTCACAAAGATGTTTAAAGTTGATATTAATAAATTTCCTTTAGATTTAAGAAATGCAACAGATATCTTAGGACCAATTAAGGATGTTGTTGCGGATGAGATTGGATTAAATAGAGGGACTAAAGTTGTTATGGGTGCTCCTGATGTTGCTTCAGCTAACATTGGATCTGGAGCAGTTCAAGATTATGAATCTCATATCTATATTGGTACATCTGATTGGATCGGATGCCATATCCCTTTCAAAAAAGTTGATATCTTTCATAATATGGCAAGTTTACCTTCAGCTATTCCAGGAAGATATATTTTAGCTAATGAACAAGAAATTGCTGGTGGTGCTTTATCGTTTCTTAGAGATAAAATACTTTATCATAAAGACGAGCTTTTAAAAGAGGAATCAGTTCCCGATGTTTTTAAAATATTCGATAGAATCGTTGAGACTGTGCCTGCAGGATCAAATAATCTAATTTTTACACCTTGGCTGATTGGTGAAAGGGCACCAGTAGACGATTCTTCAATCCGTGCAGGATTATATAATCTTTCATTAGAAATGTCCCGAGAGCATTTAATAAGGGCAATATTTGAGGGTGTTGCATACAACATAAAATGGTTATTAATTTATGTAGAGAAATTCATACAAAAAAATAAAATAAAATCAACTCCCGGTATGACTAAAAAGGATATTGTTATACCAGAGATTAATATTATCGGTGGTGGAGCTCAAAGTAATGTGTGGTGTCAAATATTTGCTGATGTGTTAGATAGAAAAATAAAGCAAGTTATGGATCCAATTCAAGCAAATGCTCGGGGAGCCGCATTTATTGCATCAGTAGGGTTAGGATACCTTAAATGGGATGAAATTCAGAGATGTTGTGAGATATCTAACGTATTTACGCCAAATCCAGAAAATAGAGGGATTTATGATAAACTCTTTAAAGAATATTTGAATATCTATAAGATTATGGGAAAAACTTATAGAAATTTGAATAGATAATCTTTTTTATAACCTTTTTCTAATTTCTTTTTTTAATCATGAATTTTCTTGGCAACATCAACAGAAACTCTTCTACGAATAAACTCTTTTATGCTCGTTACATATTCTTTAGTAACAGTTGATGTAATTGCTATTTCTTTTAGTTTCTTAACGAGATCCTTTTTAGAGATCTTTTTCATTGGTTTTATGATTATTTTAGTTTTATCAACATCTTCTAGAAACTTAGTGACATAAAAAGTCAAATATTTTATCTGTTCAATAGGGTCATTATTCTTTAAAGCAGTAGCAATAAAACCCTTTTCAAGATCCAAACCACTTTGCCAGGGCATTTGTATTATATGCTTATGGAAATTCATAAGAAAAGCCACTTTTCTTTGATTCTTAACCAATGCATAGAAGTAAGTTGCTGTAGGAAAAACATAATCGTTATATTCAATTTCTTTCAGAACTTTATGATTTCTATACATTTCTGGTACAATATCATCTAGGAAAAAATTGATTTCATCCATATCCATTTGAGAATCTTTTTTTATTATGACAAATGGTTGATAATTAAATAGTTTTGAATGAATTAATCCTGCTAAACATCTAAATCCAAGCAGTTTAATGTATTTCATTAAACCTAATGATTCTTCTTCAGGATGAGCTTCTTCTTTTGGTTTTACTTCATCTGGGGTTGATACAGATAAATCAACGGTTTGATATCCGAGAATTCTTCCCTTTATATCTAATAATACAACAAATACGTGGTCTTGACATACTGCTCCTTTTGGAACTTGGATTTTAACATGACCAAATTTTTTTTCCGTAAAAAGGGTTTCTGGAACAGTTATAGTTTTTTCTGCGCCACAATTTGGACACGCTATACTTATATATCTAGATTGTACTTGCATAATTCATTCCCCACCTAGGTTGAAAAAATTAAAAAAACTGTATACATCACATGAAAGTTTATAAATATAAATATATCCCCAATTAAAAGATGGGAGTGATATCCGCAAAATACAAGAAACCAATAAAGAATAATATCATTATAGACTCTTTTTTATCATATTAGAAAAAGGGTTTTTAAATAGTTTTAAAAAATAAAAATTTTGATTAAAAATTCTTTATAATTCTATCCTTTAATCGTTTTTCCTAGTTCAATTTTACTTATATCTTTTTCTTGAAGTTCACGTCTCTGAACTTTACCTGTCATACTAACTGGCATTTTTCGAACAAATTCTATATATTTAGGGCTTTTCCACTTAGCCATATTTTCTCTGGCCCACTCTTTTAATTGTTCACTAGTTATATCTCTTTCAGCTTTAAAACCTTTCTTCAATGTAACCCATGCTTTCACAGCTTCACCTGTATTTTCATCAGGAATACCTGCAACTGCAACTTCATCAACCTTTTCGTGATGACCTAATAATTCTTCTACTTCTTTTGGAAAGACTGAATGGCCCGATACTTTAATTAAGGATTTTTTTCGATCACGAATCTCAACCCATCCATGCTCATCCATAAATCCAATATCACCAGTCAGTAACCAGCGTTTCCCACCCCAATTTTTCAAATTATCTTCTTGTTCTTTCTGCTTTCCTAAATATCCCAACATTATATGAGGTCCAGCACAACAAATTTCTCCTGTATTTTCAATTCCAAAACCTCCTCTTTCTTTAGTTCCATCACATATAGGTCCTGCCTCGAAATTCTCTGAATCAAATATGGCCCAATCAGCACCAGGAATAGGTAATCCTAGTTTCCCAGATTTTGTAGGTCCCCAAAAGGGTGCAATACTCTGCATAGGAGATGTTTCAGTCAATCCATAACCAGAACGTATTGGACAGAAGATCTCTTCAAAGGGAACTCTCACATAATCGTGTAAGGGCCCTGCTCCTTGAGTGGCATACTTCAATTTTTTCCAAAAGTCATACTTCTGTTTAAAATTTTCTACACCCGTATTTTGTACAAAATCTGTTAACCTTTTAAATAACATTTCTACTCCCGTATACATTATTCCTTCAGGAGCGTCAATTTTATTTATTGCTTCACATAGCACATCATCTGAGGGGGGCTTAGGAAATAATAGCATGACCATTCCCAGACCAAGTGCAGCATTCATGACACAAGTCATGCCAAAACTATGGAAAAAAGGAATTGAGCCAATAGTTATCATCCCCGGAGAGAGTCTTGTCCAATCTTTAGCCATATTTAAATTCGCACTTAAATTCGCATGTGAAAGCATTGCAACTTTAGGTAAACCTGTAGTTCCTCCTGTCATGAGATATATTGCTGGATCTGTCCAGGGGTCTATATTTGTTTCAACTTCTTCTGGTTCTGTTTCTTTTATAATTCTATCCATCCAAAATACTTTATAATGCTCAGTTTCATCTGGTATTTTATCTCTAGCACTAGGTATACCCAGTTTTTCAATTATATCTTCGTCAGCAGTCAAAAAATCCATAAAATTGGAAGGTACTACAAATTTTACCTCAGTTTTAGGTAATACATCTTTGGGGCCTGCAATGTACAGCATATCCATCATTACAAAAACTTTCGCTTTTGTCATTGTTAGAGAATGTAAAAGTTCCATTGGCCGGTAAGTTGGATTAATACCCTGTGTTATTGCTCCAATATATTGACATCCCATATAAGCAACTACAAAATTGATGGAGTTCGGTAAATCAACAGCAACAACATCACCTTTTCTTATTCCTAATTTTTCGTAAAGAAATGTACCAAATCGCTTTGCATAATCAAATAATTTACTTAATTTTACTCTCTCTATATATGGTCCATACACAAAGACACAAACTTCACTGTCTCTATTCCCATATAGGTCCGCAGCCATCTGAAAATAGTCCCACATTGGTAAAATATCAACATTTTCGACATCTTTTAATTGTTTTGGCACACCATCAGGCCAATAACCACCTTCCTCCGGTGGTGTAAACCATACCTTTTTCTCCTCAACTATAAATTCTGGATCCTTTATACTTGTCATTTTAAAATCTCTTTTCTTATTCATTATTGATATTTTTGTAAAATTTGAGTCAAAATCTCAACTCTTATATTATGATTGATTTGATATTATATAATAATTTAACTTGATATCAATATAAGCCCTAGAAATAATCAAAAAAAAAATAGTATTCAGTGGATATTAGGAAATCTGAGTTCTTTTTTTAATTGTCTTTCTTCTTTTATAGAAATAGTAAACATTGATAGCAATTAAAATTCCCACAACAGTCCATTGGATAGGAGGAAAATCTGTTAATAATGACACCCCGAGAAATGTAAGAAGTAAGTTAGAAGTAATCTCTTTAAAAAATTCACCTTTTTCTAAGGTTTCTTCAAATCTTTCTTGTATAATTCTATCAGTTTTGATATCTTGTTGATATTCTTCAATTAGTTTTCTTAGATCCTCATCCTCTTCCATATAATTTAGAGCTTTAGCCGGATTAATGACCCAATCATTTAGAATTGATAGTGAGAGAAAAGATTTGGTTAGATATGCATGTGCTTCTGATATAAATTCATAATAATCCTTTAGATCAAAATCTTGACTTTTATCTCCATTAATTATCATAGAATATCTACCATAAACTACTTTACCTTCAAAATTTGCAGGAAAATCATGGATCATTCTAAGGGAATTAGTAAATTTAGTTGAAAAGAAGATACCTTGTTTGCGGGATCTAAAAACTATAACAACTGGAAAAAAGTCTGAACTTTTTGGAAAAAAGATCCTTAATATTTCTGAATATCGAAAACTAAGTTTAATAAATTCATGCAAAATTGTTCTTCCAATTTGAACAATTTTATAAACAACCTTATCAATTTCTTGATTTGAGGTTTTACAGTGTAAAATTAGTTTATCCTCTTCAAAATATCCATCAAGTTTATCTTTATATATATTAAAGCGTTGGGTTCTTTCAAATTTTTTCTCTACATACATTTTAAACCCTGGGAATTTAGCAGAGGGATAGCAACTCATAAGAAAATGACGAATATTTATTCCAGAACCAGGGATTTTAAATATAAAATAGATATCTTCTGATCCATCAGGAATATCTTGAGATTTCCAGTTAAAATCTATCGGAGTTCTCTTAGATGTAAGCATCTTTTTATTTTCATTTATGAAATATACATGTGAGCCATCAAGAATTGAGAAATTAATTTTCTTATCAAAACGTAATTTCTTCAACTTATTTCCAATCTTTGGGATCTCTGGGTAAATTTCGTTTGATAATATATTGAATTTCAGACTATAATCCTTTATTCCAGATTCTACTAATAAATTATTAAGAGTCAATTTAGAGTCAACTTTACCTTTAGACAATATTTTCAAGATACTTACCTCTAAAAGATCTTTTTCTTCGAGTTCTTCGACTTCCTCTTCTTCAAGTTCTTCTTCTACCATATATTTATTTTTAGGGACTTTTTCACTCATATAGGTCATCCTACTACTTTTTGAAATTATTAATTTTAATATTTCAAATTTTAAATTATTATATACTTTTTTAGACATAATTATAATGAAATTTAAATATAAACTTAAAGAGAGCTTAAAAGATATTTTAAATGAAGAAGAGCTCTCACTTCTTCCACGCGGCTTCCAAACTTTGGGAGATATAATAATCCTAAAATTGAATGAGAAATTGATTGGTAAAGAACACCAAATTGCTCAGGCATACTTAGATTTGTTGCCAAAATTAAGATCAGTTTATATAAACAGAGGTAAAATAGTGGGTGCTTTTAGAGCGCCAGAAAAAATTGAATTCTTAGAAGGAGTAGACAATCCTAATGTTGAGCATAAAGAACATGAAGTAAGATATAAATTCGATATAACTAAAATAATGTTTAGTAAAGGTAATATTAATGAAAGAAAGTATCTCTCAACACTGGTAAAAAATGGAGAAATTATTATAGATATGTTTGCAGGGATTGGATATTTCTCGTTACCAATTGCGAAACATGCTCCAGTAAAAAAGATTTATAGTATTGAGCTTAACCATGAATCATATGAATATCTAGTTGAAAACATAAGGATAAATCATTTAATTGATAAAATAATACCAATAGAAGGAAATTGTAAAACTGAGGTGTTAAAACTCAGTGAAGCGGGAATTAGAGCAGATAGAGTAATCATGGGTGTTTTCCCTGCACCTAGAGATTACATTAAAGAAGCTTTATCGTTAGTTAAAGATAAAGGAACGATGTTTCATTATGAAGGAGTGGTAGAAAAAGATAATATTGCTGCTCTATTCAAAGAATTTAACGAGATAGCTTTAAAGGAAGGCTATAATTGTGAGTTAATTTCACATAGAATTGTAAAAAGCTATGGTCCTCATTTATTTCATGCAGTTTTAGATATATTTGTAAGTATGAAAATTTAGATAATTTTATTTATAGAATAGAAGAAATATATCTTATATAGAAGTAAGAAGAGTGAACCAATAACATTATATAATAACAAATGAGTTAGAAGAAAATTGAATGGAAAAGCTACTATTGCTTTAGATTATAGTCATAATAATATTTTAACTCTAGAATCTTCCAGTTTCGGTGATTTTACACAATTTTTGTTTACTTCTGGATATAAATTGGGTAAAATTGAATCCGGGTTTAATTCGATTAACGAGCTGAAGAAATACCATACAATCATTCTTTCAACGCCAAAAAACACAAAGTTACAACCAAATGAGATTCAAAATCTTGAAAATTATGTAAAAAATGGGGGAAGTCTTTTAATTGTTAGCTCAACAGGAGGAGATTATACTAATAGTACTAACTTAAACGAATTAACAACAAAATTTGGTTTTGAGTTTATTTCTGATGAAATATACGATTCTGTTAATTATATAAATCTTCAAAAAAGACCTATAATAAATATTTTTAAACCACATGTGATTACAGAAAATTTAAAGAAGGTGGTCTTCTCAAGTTCCTGTTCAACTAAAATCTTAGATTTTGTTGAAGATGAGAAAGATATTAAAATTGATTGGTTATTACAATCTGGTTTAAACTGTTGGCGTAAAAGGCATGATGGAGAATTTTGGATTGAAGAAGATAGTCCTAAAATTCCGTTAATGGTTGTTGTAGAATATTATAAAGGTAAGGTCGTAGGTTTTGGCAATTTTAGTATCTTTTCATCACTTGCTCGTGAGTATGGCTTTTCTGCTTTTGATAATGATATTTTAATAGCTAATATTCTGAGCTTTTTAATAGGAAGTTTGGACTCAGAAGGAAAACCTGTAACAATAGAGTTGAACTTGGATTTGTTTTATTGGGCAGAGAATATTATTAAAGAGGAAAAATGGGATAATATATCGGATCTTATTAACGTAAGTTTAAAATATTTTAAGGATAATTATAGTGATATTATTGAAGAAATTAAGAAATTAAGACTGGAACGATTAGAGAAACGAAAAGCGTATGAAAAAGCAATAAAAGAGGAAATAAAAGAAGAAATTATAGAAGACAAGGTATTGGAAAAAGTTCCTGTAGAAGTTAGAAAAAGGGAAGATCTTGAAGATATCATGAGTGAATTGGAAGATATTACAGGAGAGAAATATGAGATTTCTATAGATTTAGATGGTGAAGAGATTGAAGAGGGTGATGATGTTGATCTCCCGAAATACACAAATCAGGATATACTTGAATTCGAAAACGGATTTCCAAAAAAGGCAATCTGGAAGGGTAAAGCAACGATAGCTTTTAAAGAATGGGTAGAAAAGAAGTACAAAAGATAATAGTAAAATAGAAATTTAGCTTATTCTTTTACTATTTAATTAGTATTTTTTCTACTTATGGATAGATTTATTTTTGTTTTGGGTTCAAATTGGAAACTCTCAATTGCAGAATTAGATAACTATCTCAAATATTCTCCAAATAAGGGAAAGATTTTAGATTATTCTGCTAATGTAGCTGTAGTAGAATTTGAAGAATTACATCAAGACAAACATTATATTAATAAACTTATGGAAATCCAATTTATTTTAGGGGGTTGCCAGAAAATAGCACAAATTTATGATTTCATTGACATTAATACAATAAAAGATGCTTTTCCAATTCAAATTAATAAATATAGATTTGTTGAAAAATCAAGAATAAAAATCCTAGATGCTATTAATAACTTTATTATTGGAAAGAAAGGAATATTTCCAAAAGTATATGAAAGTATGTTTTTTGCTACTTCAATTTATCCTAATCTTTATGATGATGACTATTACTCAGAGGTTCTAGTTAAACATTTTTTACCTTTTCTAAACAAAGAAATTATGAAAATCCTCAAACAGAAGGGAGCAACTAAGGCATTATATTATCAATATCCTGAAAAATATATTAAATCAGGTAATTTAAATCCAATATTTCCTCATCATGTAATCAGATTTGAACTTCTTAAAGAAAATAGAGCCGAAATTATTTTTGCCTTTACAGAAGAAGGATTATATATTGGACGAACATTTACAGTTGATGATCCAAATTTTAAAAAGAAGATCGATGAAGAAAGGCCTTTTAAAGAATTTAAAAGTGCGATTTCTCCTAAGTTGGCAATAATTTTGTTAAATTTTTTAAACATATATGAGAATAGAGAGAAAATTAAAATCCTTGATCCATTTGTCGGAAATGGGACAATTGCTCTATTCGGTATTTTACAGGATTTTCAAATTTATGGATCTGATGTTGACAGTCAAAAAATAAAAAATACTATCCGTAATATTCACTGGTTATTGGAATTATTAGAAGAAGAAATCCCCCCATTTACTCGTCAAAGAATTTTAAAATATGATGCTAGGAATATATCAAATTGCTTCAGCCCCTTTTTCTTTGATGGCATCTCTACTGAACCAGAATTAGGGCCCTTTTACATTAAAAAACCATATTATTCACAGGTTAAAGAGTTAATAGATACAGAATTGAATCCTTTATATGACGAGTTTTTAGGAGAAGCTTATAAAATATTGAAGCCTAATTCCAGAATATCCTTTGTTTCTCCAATCATTAGTACTATAGATGGAAATAATTTGCAAGTAAATGTTGAAAAACTAGCCATCAAAAATAACTTTAGAATTGTACCCATGATTGATCTAAATAGGATTCCCTACAAATCTAATCAGAAACTTATATTTCGCAAAGAACATGTTAAAAATATGATAGATGCTAAGAAGGGACAAATAGTTAAAAGAAAATTATATGTTTTAGAGAAAAAGAACTAATATGAGTTATAAACATATATTGGATAAAATTGAAACCCAATTGGAGGGAAAAGCTCATTTAGATGAACTTGCTAATAAGAAGCAAGATCCATTTAAAATTCTAATCTCAACAATATTATCAGCACGCACTAGGGACGCAAATACAAGAATATCGACTGAAAGACTCTTTAATAAATTTAATAATCCTAAAGCAATCTCTGAAGCATGTATTGAAGATATTGAACAACTCATAAAATCTTCAGGTTTTTATAAGGTTAAAGCAGCAAGAATAAAAGAAGTCTCAAATGTTCTAATTAATAAATATGATGGCAAGGTTCCTAATAATTATGATTCTTTAATTAATTTACCTGGTGTAGGTCCAAAGACAGTTAATTGTGTTCTTGTCTATGCATTCGGAATACCTGCAATTCCTGTTGATACTCATGTACATAGAATTTCAAATAGATTGGATTGGGTAAAGACTAAAAAACCACTCCAAACTGAAATGGCTTTGAAGAAATCAATTCCAAAAGAGTATTGGTTAAAAATTAACAGATTATTTGTTAGGTTTGGACAGCAAATATGTTTACCAATTCGACCAAAGTGTGAGATTTGTGTAATTAATGATATTTGTCCTAAAGATTTCAGCATGGAATTAGCAAAGAAAAAGAAAAAGGAATAATAATATTAAACTTAGAAAAATTCTCAATATAAAATTAATAATCAAATTGGATTTTTCTTTTACGCATGTAGAATAAATAACCAAATAATATTCCTCCTAATAACCCAAATATATGAGCCCAGTAATTAATGCCTGGTGAAAATGAGGTTAAAATGAAAAATCCTACATAAAAAAGAGCTAAAAATAAAAGGGGGCGATATTCAATTGCAACAATTATAAATGCCACCCCTATTAATCCAAATATCGCCCCGGAAGCCCCTAAGCTAATAATATCTAAACTTGTTATTATTGGAATCAACCATAATGAGAAAATACTTCCAATTAATCCTGAGACAAGATATATAAATATATATTGAAAACGAGTAATATTTCGATTAATTTCAACAGTAGCACCAAATAGAAGTAAAGCAATCATATTAGAAAAAAGGTGTAGAGGATCGGCATGAATGAAAATTGAAGTAAATAACCTCCAGATTTCAAAATTTTCAATAATTCTTCTATTATCTTGTACAAGAGCTTGAAATATCTCTGGTGGAGCAAAATTGGTAAATATAAATAGAAAAATATTAATGAAAATTAGAGTTAATGTTATTTTTGCATCTTTTAAATTCTCAAGATCTAAGACCATCAAATGTAAAGAGACCTCTTTAAACATTTAGAAAAAATTATAACAAAGTATAATAATTTGTTTTTATATTATTTTTTTAGCATAAAAAGTTGATATAATTTTGGACAGAAACGAAAGACTCCATGAGAAATTAAAATCAAAGAAGAAACATCTGGTAGATTCCTTGGTTTTAAATGATATTTTAAAAGATAAGCGTTTAGTTAAAGCTTTTATGGAAGTTCCTTTAGAAAAGTTTATCCCTGAAAAATTCTTCAGTATTGTTAAACTTTATGAAGATGTACCAAACCTATTTTATTATGATGAACAAAATCCTAATAATTATAGAACGATTTCTGCACCTCATATGATATCAATTATGCTTCAAGGGCTCTCTCTATCAGAAGATGATGATCTTCTAATATTAGGTGCAAAAAGTGGATATATAGCAGCATTAGCTCATAAATTAGCTCCTAAAGGAGAAATAATCATTCTAGAGGCAAATTCAGAAATTGCTAAACTTAGTTCTAATAACCTTAAGAAATTAAAAATCGATGATAATATCTCTATTGTAGTTAAAAATCCCTTACAAGGGATGCCAGAATTGAGTCCTTGGCAAAAAATTTTAGTAACGGGGGCAATTGAGCAATCAAAAATTAATTCCTTATTGCATCAACTTGATGAAAATGGAGGAGTTTTATTTGCTCCTATAGGTCAAGAATTTATCCAAGTATATACTCAAATTTTAAGACAAAAGGATGAATTCTACGGAACCCAGAGATTACAAGTTAAATTCTCGCCACTAATTACAAAGGTAGAATTGAATGAATTAGAATTATTAACTGATTTTGATGAATCTGAAGTTTCAAAAGATTCAAATAGAAAGAATGAGGATTTAACAAAAGTTTCAAAAAAAATTAACATAAAATATACTTCAGATATTCTCGATGAAGTAAATTCGGAATCTGGTATTAAGATTGAATCAATTGATAAGCAACAGCAAGAGTTTGTATTAAAATACTTAATGAGTATCGAATTAATTCTAAAAAATTTAAAGAAAGAAGAAAATATTGAAATGTATTTTAACTATATTGAAAGTATTGAAATAAAACTTGAAGATCTGAAAAAATATAAGAAATTATTTCAAATTAAAATAAAAAGAATGCAAAACATATTAAACCGTATCAGATCATATGCTATTGTAAGAAAAGAATTAGATAGAAGCGAAATATCAGATTCAGAAATCATAGATAAAAAAATAGAAATTATTAATAAACAATTAGACCAAATAAACATATTCTTAGAAATCCTTAAAGAAGATATCAGTCAGATTAAAACTTTATACTAAGTATCCTGTATTTTTTAAATTTTTTAGCAATTTTTTAATGCTTGAGATAATTTAGCACTGCTTTCATGAAATCTGGTAGATCATCAGGTGTTCGTGATGTAATTAAATTTTTATCAATTACGACAGGAGAATCCTCAAATAAAGCTCCAGCGTTTATCATATCATCTTTAATTGCAAAGTAACTTGTTGCTTTACGATCTCTAACAATTTTTGCTGATATTAGAACCCATCCAGCATGGCAAATAGCACCAACTAATCTTCCGTCTTCATCAATTTTGGTGACAAAATTCAATATATCCTTATCTCTTCTTAAATAATCGGGATTTTTTGTACCTCCTGGAATAATTACACCGTCATAATCATTAGGGTTTGCTTCTCTTATCAATTTGTTAGGTCTAATAGGATAACCATATTTTCCTTTAATTTCTCTTCTATGTAGACTAATTAATTCAGTTTCATACCCTGCCTCATTTAATCGAATTCGTGGATAGTGAAGTTCTAAATCCTCATAACCGTCAGTAGCAAGAAAAGCAATTCTTTTTGTCATATATTAAAACCTCCTATAATTAATTCAAATTATATCATATGAGTGAAATTTATTAATATTCCAATTAAATACTATAGAGATTTTACTTTTTTATTTTATAGGTTATGAAATATTTATTCGAATCAAAAATAATTTTAATTAAGATTTAAAAAACCCACATAGGCGATTATAACAGCCATTATTATTAAAAGAAGGTTCAAAGGAGTTGGTATTATTCTATTTGGTGTTTTCTTTTTGTAGTTTTCATAATTTTTACCAAACTTCGGGACTAATACCAGTTTTTCTTCTATCATCGAATGTACTTCTAAAATAATGAAAATTATAGGACTTATTATTAAAGAAATAAGTGAATCTGAAATTATGGCAAATCCTAAGAAAATTATTCCCCATGCTGAATAAACAGGATGTCTTATTAATTTAAAAATTCCTTTAGTAATTAGATTGGAACTATTTTCATCCATCGATTTAACTTTATATACATTATTTGCTCTTTTAACAAATACTATACCCATAAAAATAAGTACAATCCCAAATAAGGCAAAAAATATCCAAAATTGATCAAAATAACTATAATTATTAGGGAAATAAATTCTTAAAAAGCTTGAATTGATAATTGGGATGGGTACTAAGGATAATGTCCAAATCACAGGAAATATTTTATAAAAGAGTGTAAATGTTTTTTTTCTTTCTTTTTCTTCAATTCTAACATAGAATATCCAATACAAAAAAAGATTAAGTAAGAAAATGAATAACAGAATAATAGTTACTAAAAGCATATTATAAATTAATACAAGGATAGATTAATTTTTATTCAATATTGATTCTTTTTTTTTATTATGTGAATTTTGAAAACTTTTATATGTAATAGTTCTAAATTTAATCAATTAAGGTAATTACTAAATTACAGAATATAAAATAAAATTTAAGGTAATAAAAATGGCAGAAGAAGAAAAAAATTTAAGTAGAGAAGAACAAGAATTGTTCTACGAAGTCTTATTTAAAAGAATGTTGGAAATAATGAAAAATCCTAATATGGATTTAGATCCTTTTGGTGAAATGATAAATAGACTATCTGTATTAGCGGGAATTTTTAGTTTTAGAGCAATGGTTTCTCTAATTCCTGAATTAGTTGCATATGCAATTAGGTACGGAATGGAAGTTGAAAAGGCATATGAAGAAGAACAATCTAATTTAGAAGAAGATGTACAAGGATTTGAAGAAGAAGGAGGCCAAAAGAAACGTATGTCACGAATTCAAGAAGATGTTGATAAGTTAAATATTTATCTATAACTCTTGAATGACTTTTATTACTTTCTTATATTTTTCTTATCAAAAAGTCCTAAAAAAGAGAAAAAAAATAATAAAAACTAATTGTTAAATAAAAAAAAATTATTCATACTTACTTTTAAATTCCTTTAATTTATTCATTACTTCATCATATAAGGAACCTACAACAATCTTATCACCAAGAGCTTTTAATTCCTTCGAATAAGCCAGAATTTGGTGAAGAACTGGTCCCGGAGGGAGTTGATCTCTTCTTCTTTCAAGGATGTCTCCAAATGCTTGGGCTGTTGGAGCACGATCTATTGCTTTATATAATTCAATAAATAGATCATGGATTTTTCCAGCTTGAGAATCTGCTACATGAGTTTTTGCTGTTTCTGTCCCTGTCGAGGCAGTCGATGATGAACTTGATGATTCTCCAGCTCCTCTTCCTTCAACAATTACAACCGGTTCAGATCGAGGATAATCTCCTGTACCAGAGCAGTTATAATTTATATTTACTGAAGCTCCACCACTGATTTCAACAACTCTTACATGTAATTCAGATAAATCTCCTACTTGTACTACTTCATGGGTTGCTCCTGCGGGAGGAGTGAATTCAGTTAAACTGAAACCTGTTGGAATAATATCTTTAACTAGAACATTTTCTAATTCAACGTCTCCTTTATTTTGAACTCTTACTCCAATACTAAATTCGCCTTCGCTCATACCTGGTTTGATACTCTTTAGGGTTTTGAGTTTACGTTTAACATATCTTACTTTTAATTCTGGTTCTTCCTCGGGAGATCTGACAAACGATGGGCCTTCTACAGGACTATTAATGTCTATTTTTACAGGTGTCATATATTTAGTTTCAGTAGCAGGTCGAGGATTTCTTGCTAAAAGTGGATATGAGATTACCATTTGTTTACCTGGAAGAAACTCATTAGAGAGATTAAACAGTTCAACAAATATTTGATGTTTGTGAGAAAATTCTTGATCACTAGGATCAATCAATATTTTTTGTACAAATTCTTCTCTCGAGCTTATGTCAATATCAGTCAATAAAATTTTTATCTGTTTAACTGACGGAGGAATAAAATCTGGAGGAAGCTCATCTGACAAGAAAAATTTATCCACTGGAGAGGATCCATCATTGACGATAATATTATTGATAGTCATATCCGTATTAGCATATGCATCTACTTCAGGTGGATTAATATCTTTATTAATTGTTGAGCTTAAAACGGTGTAAACTGTAGATTCCTTTAAAATTTCACCTTTTACTCGTGGAATTAGCACAAACAAAGGTGTAAATCCAATTTCAGAACTTAATTCTGGTACATCTTTAGCTTCAACTTGAAAATCATGATCCCAGGATTCATCAGGATTTAATACTCTTTCTGGCGTTTGGGATACAACAACTTCGCTACCGGTAGTTATTTTTTGAGTAACTTTTACGTCCTCGAGTTTTACCTGAAAACCAGATTCATTAATAAATTCAACATTACAATCCCATATACCTGGTTGAGAGCCTTCATCTCTGTCTATTCCACTCATCGAATCTGTAAGCCCTCTAACATCAGGATTCATCATTGTTAATTTATAATTGTTGATTAAATAATCAACTTTTAAGACTCCAAGCTTTTGAGCAGATAATTCTTTGATATTTACTGTAAAGAAGATCTCAAGCTCAGCTTTGTTTTCTGCCTCTAAAGATGTTAATTCCCATGCAAGAACTCGTTTCCCATCTTCTTCTTTTAAATTCGCATCCCCATGACTAGGACTTCTCATTTCAATTTCTTGAATAAAATCGGGCATTTCTCTCTTTACTTTTATATCTAATATTGATAAATTCAAAGGATTTGATAGAATGAGTTTCAAGCTACATTTATTATCTTTTTTGTAAAGAAATGCATTATTGACTTTACCAGGATCAGACTTGTCTGTATCAAAAATTTCTTCAACTTTTAAAGAAGAATCTTTTAAATCCTTTATTTCATATTCTTTTGTAAATTCTTGAGTAGGGTTTAAAGTCCCGACTGTAAGCTCTTTTATTTCGATTGAAGTATTTACATTTTCCTTAACATTACACATTAAATTCCATAGTCTACTTCTTTGTGTTGGATTTTTTACAATAATTGTTCCATTACCTGATATTTCTTTAAGATTTTGTGAACCATCGAGAACAATACGTTCACGATCAGTTATGTCTATAATTACTAAGTTTTCTGACATTTGATACTCTTCTCATATATATATTATTTAGTTATAGAATTAATTTTATGCAAAATTTGTTATCAAAATTTACTAAATAATAAAATTATGTTAATTTAAAGTTATTTACATCAAAAGATATTTTATATATGAATTTTAAATCATAATCAGTCTTAATGAATAATCAATTAATTAAGAAAAAATGTAATGTGGCTTACGACAAATTTTGGGAGATTGTTAAAAAGTTTAATAACTTAATGAAATCAGCAATATTAGGGCCCGATTGCTTAAGTATTTGCAAGGGTGATTGCTGTTCAATTAAGATTAATGTACCAAGAGTATTGGCTAGTGAATATATCAAAAGAGGCTATGCTAGAAAGAGGGATTTCATTAGGAACGATATTTTCAGTTTTCAACTAAGATTTGATGAAAAAAAAGGAAAATGTTTTCTATTTGATAAAGATATAAATGGATGTTTAGTTCATAATTCAGGGATTAAACCTCCTCAATGCTGGATATATCCAACGAATTTTGCTATACCCGATGATAAAGAAATAAGCTGTAAAAGAGCTGGAGGATGGAAAATTATAGATCCCAAAAAAACAAAGGAAGCCGAAAAATTACTTAAATATTATGTTTTTCTTTCCCAACTTGAAGCTAAGAAAGAAGCAAGAAAAATCCAACATCGATTGAATAATATATCATGTAAAAATAATTTAATAGATTTACTAAAACAAACCTATCCGAGTCGATTAGCTGGTTTTAAGGATACTTGGGATTGCATTATAACTCTATCTGCAGAGGGATTATCGTTGCAGGTAAAAAAATTTTGTAATGAATATAACAGTAAATGTGATTTGAATTTGTTTGAATGTGAATCAATTTGTGATAAAGTTATTGGAGGATTATTAGATTTTTTACAACAATATTTAGTTAAATATGTACAAAAAAATGGTCCCGATTGTGATGGTGAATATACATTTCTTAAATTAATTGATTAATCTTTGGAACCATTTTAAAAAACTGATAAGAACAATTTTGTCGTTGTAAGATTTACTTGTTTCTCTACATGAAGTAAAATATGTTACAGACATAACATATCTACTTAAATAATATTCAGATCCATATAGAAATAATATATATATATTACATAAATCGTGCGTATTCATGTCATTAGGAGAAAAAGACTTAATTGAATTAGCCAAAAATGTTTTTGCTGAGAAATATAATTTTTCTGAAGGACCTGTACAATTTAAAGGTAAATCAGGTAAATCCTGGACTTTTGATGCTGTTGTGAAGAACAAACTAAATACTTTCGGTGTGTTTGTTCGAGATTGGAAAAGAGAGATCTCAATTACACAATTAAGACAATTACATAAAGCTTGTATTGATACTAATATCGAAGGGGGAATTATGATTTGCAATGTGATTACAGATTTTTCACGAGAATATAGCTCCCAATTTGGAATTCAATTACTTTCAAGAGGACACCTTATTTCAACATTAAGAAGAAGAAGATTCCAAAACGACTATTAAATTTACTCATTCTTCAAAATCTTTTTAGTCCATATACTCTAATTTATTAAGCGTTTTTAGACAAATTCGATTGTTTTATTAAAAGTTTATAAGCCAATAAGATTATAATATAGTATAATTACGAAATTCATGCGATTTTAATTTGATTGTCATATATCAATTTAATGAAGCACTAGAAAATTTTGAAGAAATTAAACAAGAGGAAAATGTTCCTTTATTTGAATTATTAGATTCATATAAAATTCTGCTTTTTGTAGATAAGCACGAAAGTAAAGTATGGATGTGGGAAGGAGCGAATACAAGTCCAAGAATGAAATTTATATCAGCACAGACAGCACCTAATATACGAGATAAACATGATATTTCCTTTACAATATCATCTGTGGATGACGGTGAAGAGACTGCTGCTTTTAAAATATTTGTAGGCCTGGTCTAAATTAATTTAGCTAATTATCTAATTTCTTAAGATAAATTTGCTGAGTTATTTATTATAAAACTTATCATATAAACCATTATTTAAGTTTTCAAAGATTAATATAAGATACAAAGAAAATTATTTTCTTTGGCAAAGAGACTTACATTGAGTAAAGATAAATTAAAAAAAGAAAAATGTATAAAATTGAATCAGAAGAATAATGATTCTGAAGAGGAGTATGTATTTGAGTTTTACGATGAGGACTATGCTGAATCTTTAGAAGAATTACCGGTTATTATTGAGGATTATAATGAAATTTCTTTTGAAGAGGATCTGAATGAGGAACAACTGAAAATCATTAATAATATCAAAGGTCCAATGTTAATTATCGCTGGTGCTGGAAGTGGGAAAACCAGAACAATTACTTATTCAGTTGCCAAACTATTATTGTCTGGAGTGAAACCAAGTGAGATCATGCTTGTAACATTCACAAATAAAGCAGCTAATGAAATGATTAAACGTGTAGAAACTCTTTTGGGAAAACGACCTAAAGGGATTTGGGGGGGCACATTTCACTCAATAGCTAATCGGTTTATTCGAAAATATGCTAAAACACTCGGTTTAAAGGCAAATTATACTATAATGGATGAAACTGATGCAAGAAGTTTAATGAAACTATCAATTGAGAAAGCAAATGTAAAGGAAATCCAAGAAAGATTCCCAAATTCAAGAATGTCAAAAGATATTTTATCATTTTCATTTAATTGCAATAAGTCTGTACGCGATGTAATTCTTTGGAAATACTCTCAATTTAATAGCGAAGATGTTATTAAGAAGTTAGAAGAAGTCTATAATATTTATCAAGAAAAAAAAGCTCAAGACAATTTGGTGGATTTCGACGATTTATTGAAATATTGGAATCAGTTATTGGATGAGAGAGCTGTAGCTCAACTTATTGCAAAGAATATAAAATATATCCTTGTGGATGAATACCAAGATACAAATTATATACAAGATGAAATAATCAATAAAATAGTTAAACAAAATCCAGATAACAATGTTATCGCGGTGGGCGACGATGCTCAGAGTATTTATGCGTTTAGGGGAGCTAATTTTGAAAACATCCTCAAATTTGAAAAAAGATATAAAAATTGTAAAAGATACTCAATAACCTATAATTACAGAAGTGTTCCTGAGATTTTAAAGCTCGCAAATAACTCTATAGAGCATAATGAAAAACAATTTAAAAAAGCTATGCGTAATACCCGCCCTATTGGAATTTTACCATTCCAAGTAAACCTTGGAGATGATATAGAACAAGCAAGATTTATCGTTAACCAGATATTAAAATTACGCTCAGATGGATTTGAATTAGAGGAAATCGCTATCTTGATTAGAGCAGGATCTCATTCATTTAGAATAGAACTTGAATTGAATGAAAAAAACATCCCATATGAAGTTCGAGCAGGTGTTGCTTTTTTTGAAAGAGCCCATATCAAGGATATGTTAGCTCATCTAAGAATAATTGAAAATCCATATGATGAAGTTTCATGGGCTAGGATTTTTTCAATTATTCAAGGAATTGGTACATCATCGGGTTCTAAAATTTTTGATGCAATATTGATATTAGAACATCCAATTGATGCCTTAATAAATAAAATGTTTTATGCTGAAAAATTAAAAGGCTCACGTATATCAAAGGAGGGAATTAAAAATTTAATCTCATATGTTAAAAGGATAATTGATTTTTCACCCCTAGATAATCCTTCAGAAGTTATCCAAAATTTAGTAAATGTGCTTGAGGATCATATTAAATCTAAATTTGATAATTGGCAAGATCGAATAGATGATTTAAAACAACTTAGTGTGTATGCTCAGAATTTTGCTACTATTAGAAAGTTTTTGGAGAATTTAAGTCTTAATCGAAATAATATAGAATCAAAAACAGTACAAACAGGAGACGAAAAAGAGGATGAAAAACCATTAATAATATCTACTATACATAGAGCAAAAGGACTTGAATGGCGCGTAGTATTTATCCCTATGTTATGTGAAGATTCATTCCCCTCAAGAAGAAGTGTAGGTGACGCAGAGGCATATGAAGAAGAGCGTAGAGTCTTTTATGTTGCAATAACCAGAGCAAAAGATCAACTATATCTTATATCTCCATCAATAAGAAATACATATCGAGGACCTCAGATAGTAAGGATCTCTCAATTTATTTCTGAATTGAAACCAGATGTCTATAAAAAATCCTCAGTTCAAATTAAATCCGAGAAGGAAAAAAAGAAAATAGATAAAAAAGATTTATTTAAATCAGCAATAGATCTTTTATAGACTACTAAATTTGCTTAGTCTTTCAATTTTATTAAGGTATTTCCATATTACTTTCAAAAGACTCTAAAACAAATGTAAGTTTCCATTAATATATTTTTTTATTTATATTGGTGGCATAATTAATATATTCAATTGAGAAAATTTAGGTTGTATAAAAATGATTATTAGAATTAATTCTTTAGAAAGCACGATTGAGATTTTTTATAAAAACTATGTTCATCTACATGGTTTTATTAAGCTTGAAGCTAAAGCTAATAATAAGATATACATTATTATAGCTCAAATATTAAGTGAACAAACCATTTCAGATTATATCATCACAAGACAGAAATTGAAAAATGTACAAATAACAGATTATATTAAAGCGGAACTAGAAACGGAACTAGAATACGTTATCCAAGGCCGTCCAATAATACTTATAGAAAACAATAACACAAATAAAGAAATGAATCGCTTTACAACAAATGTCTTTTTTGAAATTGAAGATTTAATGGAGAAGCAAGTATTAAAGCCTCATTCCATGAAAATATCAGATAATCAAGATGATATTCATGATTATTTAGGATATATCTTTCCTCCTGATGGCATTTTTATGGGTTATTTAGCGTCGCAGAGAAAAGTACCCGTTAAATTTCCCTATAAATACTTAATGTATCATTTTTTCATAGCAGGGGCAACAGGAATGGGTAAATCTAATCTTAATCAGGTTTTTATTGATGGTCTCTTGCAACATAATGCCCATGTTATCTTAGAAAATAAAGGTACAAAAATTTCTATGCTTTCAATTGATATGCATGACGAATATGCTCTTGGGTGCATTAAATATGGGGTTTATGATATCTGTAAGACGACTAATATGAATAAAGAATTATTTGGTTCTTGGTTTTATTTATATCCTAATAAAGGAATACCTCCTCCAGAATTAAAAAGCTTAGCTGTACCTTGTGTTATCAATTATCAAGAAATAAAGCCAGAGGATTTATTCGCAACCGGATCATTCAATGATTTGCAGGTTGGTGCTATATATTCTGCATATAGAAGTGATGAAGATAATTATATAGAAAATTTATTATCAGATGGATATAGACCTCCGGGAGGCCATGATGATAAAACAATGGCAGCAATACGAAGACGAATGCATTGGTTGGAGTATTCAGATATGTTTCAATCTAATGGATCCAGTAAATTACCTGAAATAGTAGAAAAGTTGGAAAAAGGAGGAATAATTATATTTAATGCCTCAATGATTTCAGATTTGGAACAATTTTTGTTTAACGGAGTTTTAGCAAGGACATTATTTGATATTCGTAAAGCTCTCAAATCATCTACGGATATAAACACACTAGAACAAAAATTAAATCAAAATTTACCAAAAAATTTTTATGATAATTATAAACTCAATTTAAAGAATTTATATATTGAATCAGGGAAAAAAGTAAAAGATCCTTCAAATTTACCAATAATTATATTTACTATTGAAGAAGCACCAAGTGTTTTACGATCAGAGATGATGCGGTATAATAATGTTTTTAAAGATATTTCACGTCAAGGGAGAAAATTCAATTTAGGTTTAGAAGTAATTTCTCAACAATACTCTCCCATAGACGATACAATTTTATCTAATATGAATACTGTCATTAATTTACCTTTAAGATCAGAGAAAGAAAAAGCTGTTGCAGCAAATACCTTAGGAGGAGGAATCCAACATAACGATTTAGAGTCACTAACAGGTACAAGAGGGATTGCTTTAATATCGGGTATTTGGCTTACCAATTTCCAAAAACTTAGAATTCCGTTATATGATACTTATTTTGAAAATGTATCGATGAAGTTTTATAAAGTTTTTGCTAATAAAATTAAATCTAAAGGGATAATTCCACCACCTACAGCACTTCCATAAGGGTGAATATAATATCATTCAATTTTGAGCTGATTTCATTAGAAGATTCTCTTAACAGCAGACCAAAGGATTCTCCGGAATTAATTATTAAGAGATTCAGGGAGGGTATTAAAAATAATATTAGTAGTTGGACAAAAGATGAGAAAATTGAATTAGAAACAGACAAGTTTGATACTGATGATCCTTTACAGAATGCTGGAAAATTATGCAATCAAATGCCCTACTTTCTCATTAAAGGAGAATTAAGAGATTATATTGACAATGGTTATACTTTAGTAGGATTTGATGAAAGTTCCAACACCTTTTCCGGAACATATGGTAAATTAGCGTCATTTAAATTCGGTGAATGTCATAATTCTTTCGAAAATGGAAGATACAATAAAAAGCTTATAATGTACAAACCTACTTTAGCTTATATTGAGGATAATTTACATAAGTTGACAATTTATAAAGAAGTAATAGAGAATTTTATTAAAACTCTAAAAAAAGAGTTTAATATAGGTAGCTTAAAGTATAATATTGAAGAGCTAGAACAATGGTTTAACAATAAATATAAAAAGAAGATTGATGATCATATCAAAGCATATAACTATTATTACCCATCAATGGGCCATGTTGTTGATAGGATTAGAACTGCTGATGAAATATTAAAGACTATGATAAGAATTAAAGAAATTTCAAAATTGGGTAAAAATAAAAAAGTAATTTTTTTTGGTGATGGAATCCATATGTTTCGTCAGCATATATTTCCACCAACTAGTTTTGTGGAATTATTCTATAATTTTATTCAAACCTACGATATAAAATTCTTCAGTATCTCAAAACAAAGTCGATTGCGTGATTCACAAGGGAATTTCATACTTCTCTATTGGGATTCAAGGATTGAAAGTGAACCGTTTTTGGTTGAACTCCCGGATCTATCAAAATATACAAAAAGTTGGACATATATAGTAAGGTTTGCTAAAGATAGTACTGCCTTGCGATTTGATATTCCGGATTTTTATAACACTAAAGATGCTGAAAATATAGTTAGAAATTTGATCCCATATTCTCCACGAGGATATCCTTTATGCCTTATTGGAGCGCATGAAGCAAGTACACTACTTCCATTAGAATATAGTAAAGTTGATAGTAAATTTATGGAATTACAGTTTGATCCCAAGACTAAAAAATTCATGCTTGTACGTCGACATAAGCTAATCCCACCAAAAATATGAATTATATAAAAACTAATAAATAAAGTGATTATGATGGTAAAAATTATTCAAATGTCAGATACTCATTTAGGATATCGTCCAAGAAGAGGAACTATAAATAAATGGGCGATTGAGAATTATTCAAGACCATTTGAACAAGAAATTTATAATACATTTCTTAATGTAATTACTGAAATTTCTAATATTAAAGATATTGATTTTTTAGTACATTGTGGAGATATCTTCCACCATCCATCAAAATATAGTTCATATCCCCCTTCTGAACCAGCAAGAAGAACTCTAATACAAGGTTTACAAATATTTTTTAAAAATACTAATAATCAAGTTCCATTTATATATATTGAAGGAAATCATGGTGTATTCAGAGGTTATGAATATACTCCTTTTGAATCACATATTAATAAAGAACAATATCCAAATCTTTATTATTTTAAAGAAAGAGATCTATTAGAATCTATTAAATCTAACAATTCTTTATCAATTGAATTTCCCACTAAAAAAGTAAGATTCTATTTATATCCCTATTTTGAGTTTAAAAATTTTGAAGTCTATGAAACTGCATATAATAAATGGATACAAAACCAGCAGCCTATAGATAATGAACTATTAAATATTGCTATAGCCCATGGCTCTATAGGTGATGGAACTTTACATAATAAGGTGAATTCAAATGATTTCAATTATGATTATGTAGCTTTAGGACATGAGCATGGTTTTAAACGAGTTTCAAAAAACCATTACTTTTCAGGATGCCTATTACCAATGAATTTTAAAGAAAAGCTTGAAAATCAATCTTACTTAATTGTTGATATAAATGAAAAAACAAGAGAGATAAATGTTGATACAAAATTTACTCATAATTTACTCAGTCGATCTTTTGAATTGATTCCCCATGATACTAATCCAAAAGAATCAACATTAGATTTAGAAAATTGGATACAAAGTGAATTAGATAATTTCATTATAAAAGATGGTTTTAATCCTGAAACATCAGCTAGACTAAAATTTAATTTTTATGGAGAGATGACATCAGAAAAAACATGGCAAATTAATGAATTAATGTTAAAGGTAAGAAGAAATTGTTTTTCGCAATCTGAAAAGTTCAATATCTTACAATTAATTTGGAAAATATCTGATACATCTGATACTTTTGAAGATGATATTAGTGCAGGAATAATCCAAGATTATATACTTGAGAAACCAGATGACGAGTTTAAAGCATTTGTTCAAGAGAAATTGAGTGAAGACAGAACTCATTATGATGTGGATAAACTAACGAAATTTGGGATGAAGGCAATAAAAAAGGCTCTTCAAATAATGGAAAAAGAAAAGGAGGTTTAAATTCTTATGCAGATAACAAAACTTTCATTTAAAAACTTCATGGGCTATAAGATTTTAAACATACCTAAAAAGGATAGTGAATTTCCTGAGGGGTTAATTTTAATAAGTGGAAAAAATTCATACGGAAAATCTACGATTCTCGAAGGGATATTATTTGCTTTTTTTGGCCCTAAAGTATTCAGAAGACGAAACGCGGCTTCATTTATCACCTATGGAGAACAAGATAAAGCAGAGATTTATGTTTATTTCACTCTGGATAAAAAAAAATATTATATTTATCGAAAATGGGGAAGAACAGGAAGTATTGCCACAAAATTATTTGAGTGGAATAATAAACGGAATATATATAATGAAGTCAAGAACTTTAAGGTTGAAGAATTTTTTGAGATATCTTCTGAACAAGCTATGAGTACTGTTTTTGTAAGGCAAGGTGAAGTGGAGGAAATAGCTAATAAAAAAGGAGCAGAACTACGAGAGATGATTATTGATTTATTTAGATTAAATATAATAGAAAGTGCTCTTTCTTTTTTAGATAGTAAATTTAAAGGAGAAAAATATGAAAAAGAAAAACTTGAGAAATCGAGAGTACCTATTGAAAGGATTAAGAAAGACATTGATATAATTAAAAAAGAGAAGATAGAATTTGAAAAAGAAATAAAGGAGAAAGAAAAAAAAATTGAATCATTATCTAAAGAACAAGAGAGTCTACCCTCAAGCAAACTGATTTCTGAGCTAGAGAATATGTATATTCAAAACACTTCCATACAAGACAAATTTCAATCTTATTATAATGATTTTAAAACTAAAATTAAAAAAACTAAATTAAATATAGAGGATTTTAGTTCAGAAAAAAGGATTAGTACTGAAATTGAAACATTACAATCGAATAAAAATAATATTCAGACAAATAATGATGAATTAGAAAAAAAAAGAGACGCTACTTATAAAGGATTAGGAAAAACAAAAGGTAGAATTGAAGATACCAAAAAATCCATAAAAAAAATGGATACAAGTCTAAAATTTATAAAGAAGGGACAGGGAGAGGAAATGGCTCAATGTCCAACATGTCAAAGTGAATTAACTAAAGAACATTATGATGAAATGATTCAAAAGTTCAAAAATGAAATTTCGGTAAATCAAAAAAAAGTTGAATCAATCTCAAGAGTTTTAACAGATTTTGATAAGGAATTAAAGTCTAATCAGGTTGAATTAGATAAAATTAAAGAAAAGATAACTGTTTATCAAGGGCTTAAAGAAGATTTTGATAATTACATTAAATATGAATCTGAATTAAAAAATATTGAAAAGGCTTTAAAGGAATTCCTATCACAGCATGGTAATAAATTTCAAGATTCAAGTGTTGAAGGAATCAAAAATTTAGTAATTAAAAAAGAAAGAGTTTTTGTTGAGTTAAAGGCGATTCAGAAGGAATTTAAAGAAAAAAAATTGAAGTTACAAAAAAATAGTGAAAGAATAAAGGAATTACATCAAGAAATTCAAAGAATGGTTGATTTACAGCGTAGAATAGATGAGCATGAAATAGATATTGAACATATAACCAAAGCAAAAGAATTTGTTCGAAGGTTTGTAACTGAATATATGGTGGTCAAACGTCTGGTTAAAAATATTGCTTTAAGTACAGAAAAATATATTAAAGATTTTACTTCTGGTCAATACAGTGATCTCTTACTTGATCTAAGTGGAACTAAGAAAACAGGCCTTTCATTAAGGATAAAAGATAATTTTAATGGGGAATATGAATCAACTGAGGTTCTCTCAGGAGGAGATCGTACGGCATTAGGAATTGCTCTACGTTTAGCAATCTCAGAATTAATGGGGTCAATTCGTCCCACTAAAGAGTCCCCTAGAAAAAATCCAAAAATTGATTTCCTACTATTGGATGAGCCATTAGCAGCGTTAGATGAAACAAGGCGAGAGAGAATTCTTAAGCATTTAATAAAATCTAAAACTTTTTCTCAAATTTTCTTGATAACTCACACTGCTATTCCTCAAGATATAGATACATCAAAGATTATAGTTGATAAAGATTTATCTACAGGGATAAGTCGAGCTAGATTTGAAAAACCCACGATTGTTATCTAAAATATTATTATTGTTAATGAGTTTTAATTTATCTCGCATTTTCTAATCTTTATATCGTTTATTAATAAAAAGGATTAATGAGATTATCCCAATCATACAATAAGAAATGTAGAGATTTCCATAAGAAATTGACATATTGTTACCAACCAGTTTAAGAATATACTGAGTAATACCAAATTCCTTATATTCAAATTTTTCTGCAAAACCATTTGAATTATAAGTATATTGCCCAGTTTGAGAATAACCGTAATCAATGTTGAGGACATTTTCTTGAATAGTTGGGTTATCCCCACTGCTAATTATATATTCCGCAACTAATGTTAGATTAATTGGGGTAACGATAATAAAGCAATGTAAAATTCTCATATAGTGATAAGTCTCATTATAAACAATATAATATGGAAATGTGAATGACTTATGAGAATTTGAAGCTTTATAATAATAGTTTAAGGTCACATTTATTATGTGAGCCTGTTCAGCTTCCATATATGAACTATTATAAATCCGGTTTATATTTATTTCTACTTTCGAACCTACACCTAAAAAAATACTCCAATTAGGACTACAATAAGTACATTTCCATGTATATTTATCACCCTCTTCCGCAGGAAAAGTATAGATTGTATTACATTTCCCTTCAAATGAAAATGTGGATAAAAAAAGTGAAAAATATAACAAAATGATTAAAAATTTTCGAGAGTTTTTCATAAAAATAAAATTATCTGGATTTGTAGCATTAAGCGCTTGAATTATTATTGGAATAATTTATAATAAATATTATTGAAATGAATAGATGTAAAAAATAAAAAAAAATTATTTTTAAGACAAGCGAATCTATAAATCTCTTGCCTTTACTGTTTTTCTATTATTACCTTTTGCTCGTCTTACAGCGTTATCAAGCATTTCCATTATAAGTTTATTTAAAGTGTCCCCATCAAGAACACCGCTACTAGTATTACACCCTTTCCCCTTAATAAATTCTCTTACCTTAGATTTTACATACAAAGGTTCTGTAGCCTTTTTCGCCATTTTTATCTTCCTCTTTTAGAATTTTTTATTGAATTTTATTTAAAATCGGATTTAAAATTAAAACAAATTATTTTTTGTTAATTATTAATTTTCCAACTGTATTATTAAATGTTTGTGATTTAGACAAAAATTTGTGAATGTCTATTTATTTTCATTAGATTTAAGCTAGAAATCAATTTCGTGAACTGCGAAAAGGTTTATTAACAAGAGAATAGCTTTAATATTAATAACAGATTAATATAATACATTCGTTTCTTCTTTCATAAATAACAAATACTATTTAAATTTAGTAATTTCAATATTTTTTTAAAACTAAACTTAAGCCTACAATGTTCAGCATAGTTTTAATACAAAAAGAATAATAAAAAAAATAAAGATTGTGTTATTTGTTTCAGCGAATTAAAGGTAATTTCACTGTTTATTTTGGAGGAGCAAGTACAATTTCAATGCTTGAGACATTATTGTTTTGTCCGTTTTCTCCTTCTAATTGTTCTGTGCTTAATTTGATGTCCTTATACTCTGTGCCTTTTAAGAATCTATTTCTCAAAATTTCACATACATCGACTGCATGAGAAATTGCTCTACCTCT
>JAEOTW010000046.1 GCA_016839655.1 Promethearchaeota archaeon
GTTTGGGTGAGAATATTATACCCCCCTACTAATGCTGTACCATTTGAGGGAGAAATAATACCAGTTAACATCCTGACGGTTGTAGTTTTTCCTGCTCCATTTGGCCCTAATAGACCATAGGTAGTACCATATGTGATCTCAATATTCAAGTCTTTTACGGCTACAATATCACCAAAAATCTTTGTGAGATCCTTGGTTGCTATTGCCAATTTTTCCATTTTGTTTTTTACACTTCCAAATTTTTTATTTTGTTTTTTTATATTTTTTTAATTTTCAGCTTCTTTTTCGAATAGATCCTCAAACTCCATTCCTAATCCCTTTGCAATTTTAACTAATAAACTATCGTTAAAACTTGAAGTTAGCTCTTCGTCATCTATTTCGCTCAAAGAAGCTAGTTTTTCGAAGTTGATACCAGCCACTTCAGCAACCTCTCTTAATTCTGCTAATGATTTACTTTCTAAGATATCTTTAATTATTGGTTCCTGATAAAAAATCTCATCTATTGGTTTTTTCAAGATTTCCGATATTTTAAAAGATATCGTCAAGGATGGATTATAATCCCCTTTCTCCAAATAATAGATTGTTTGACGAGAAACACCTACTTCATCAGCTAATTGTTGCTGTGTTAAGCCAAGTTCTTCTCTGAAATCTTTAACTTTTGATTTGATTGATTTTTTAAATTTCAGATGTTTCTCACCTTAGTTTTTTTGAAACAAAAATTTTAAATTATTTTTAAAAAAAAGAGATTTAAGCTTTTTTAAAGAGATCTTCAACCTTGCACTTTAATACTTCCGCTATTTTGAAAGCTAGTGCCAAACTTGGGTTATATCTTCCTTCTTCTAGGTAATTTATAGTTTGAAGTGGGACACCAACTTTTTCCGCTAAGTTAGCAGCAGTCATTTGTGCATTCTCTCTCTTTTCTTTTATTGTTGTTTGTAAATATTCACCTTCTCGCATTTTCGAAAGAATATAACTAATAAAATTATCAAAAGCTAATTCTTCTGGTTTGAAAATTTTATCTTCTAAACCGCTTGGAATTGTAGAATATTTGGTTAACCTTTCTTTTATCTTCTCCTCGATGATATTGGGCTCTAATAATCCTGGAATATAACCTTCTGGGCGAACAACACCTCCTTTAGCACCCGCTGCTGCCGCTGAAGATCCTGCAGTCTCAACTTTAACGGTATATGTTTTAAACATTCTATCAAAGACTCCATTGGTTATATTTATGTTTTGAATTCTGCTATGTGGGATAGTCGCTCTCACTCTATTAAAAACTCCATGTTGAATTATGAGATCACTTTCTAATACTTCAAAGGAGAACATCTTGACATATCGGTAAGAATACCAGATTGTAGACAATAACACAACTATAAATGGGATCACCACTGAATAAAAAAGTATCCATAAAATCCAGTTAAATTGTGATATTTCTTCAAAAAAGAACAAAATCCAAAACGTTAAGATCATCCAAGATGCATAAAACAAAAAATAACCAATAATAGTTTTTAAAATCTGTTTCTTCGCATAATTTCGAGAGATAGTTCCTTTATACGTTGGATCACGTTTACTCATTTTATTTAACCTCCATTTTTATATTATTTTTTTATGTAAACTTTAATTGTAGTTAAATTTTGATATTTTGAGACTTGAAACATAATATTTTGAAAATTAGTTTCATTATGTAATATTTATTTACATTCGTATTTAAATCTATCTATAAAAATTCGAAAATGTAGCATAATAGTATTATTTTTGTAATTGGATGAATGTTAAGTAGACTTTACAGTATTATTAATTGACGATCAGTATATTTTTTTGATAAAAATAAAAAAAAAAAAGAAAAAACTTGTATTTACATATTTATGGAGATATTAGAGTGTAAAAGAAAGAGTTTTAAACGTTTTTTACGTTTATAATGTAATACAAATTAAAATTTATTAAAATCTGACAATTTTGTGAAAAATATGGGAAAAGGTAGTGGATTGGCAATTATCGCGTTAATAATTGGCATTGGAGGTGTTGGTTTTGGTGTCTATTCAGTATTTTTTTTACCAAATACAATTATACAACAGGCTTCTGGAAGCTCCGAGATTACTCAAATATGGACTGTTGAACAAGCAGGTGCTTTTTATACTGGAAGTAGTTATAGCGACATGACGGACATGGATGTTACCATAACAGTGAATGCAGGAGAAACCGTTTATGTTATGTTCAATGCTCAGTTTTCAAATGGTCTTGCTGGGGGTAATGGATGGCTTACAGGGGGAGTACGAATAATGAGGGATAACGTTGAAATACCAGGATCTGAAAGATTTTTCGTTATCGATTCATCTAACTTCCCAGGGAATGCTGTTGCTATGAGCATAACGACACATTTTATCATCGAAGGTCTATCTGCAGGAACTTATGAACTTAAAGTCCAAGCTACAGCAGTAGCTGAAGTTGGATCAGATCGAGTTGAAGATGGATTATTGATTGTCTATACTTATAGATAATTTATTTTTTTTTTATTTTCAAAATCGTTTGATTTTCTTAGGATACAATCTAAAAGGAATAAGAGGATCTAAACTTATCCAATCTTCCCGATTCTGTGGAAGGATATCCAACTGGGAAAGTTTCAAGATGCTGCTGTTTTAATCTGAAGATTTGTTCAAAAAGAAAAAAATAGATGGATAAGAATATGCAGAAATTTACTTGTGGCGTAAAGCATAACTTCGACTCGGGGGTTTTAATTGATAGTGATGATCGAAAAAAATATGAGTGGAATTGCTCATCTTGTGAAATGCAAGGAAAAATAATAACAAAAGAAGATTTTGAAGATATTAAATCTAGTGGAAAGGTTGCTTGTCCGCTTTTGACTTATGAATAAGAGTGTTTAATTTTGATATTTTAATTTTCTCTTTTTTTTTAATTTAAAATTATAGAGAGTTTTTCTTGTTTGGTGTATTAAAAATTATATGGAATACGCCTATTGCCTTAAGGACTTCTAAAAGTATATAATTTCTTTGTATTTCTAAATTATTATAATAAAAAAAATAACTGATGCATTTTAATCTAAATCTATTTAGACTCTAATGGATCCTTAAGATCATAAAATGAAGAGAATAAAAAGTATAGATACTATTCGCGGGTTCTGTATAGTTCTGATGGTTTTCGCACACATGCTTTCTTGGTGGGTTAGACCTGAAGATTATTGGTTAACTTCATTTTTTCATTCAATTCTCGGTGATATAGCTGCAGGTGGATTTTTATTTGTTTCGGGATTAAGCGCTATAATATTTTACAGGAGCAGACTTGTTAAAGCTGAATCTTTTTATAAAAAAAAGCTGGTTAAAAAAGAATACTTACTTCGGGCTTTACTCATTCTATTTGCAGCCTTAATTTATAATAGTGTCACAGCAATCGGAACATTAGATCCTTCAAATATTTGGAAATGGTTTGTGCCGCTTACAATAGCAGCTTCATTATTTTTAGCCTATCCACTTTTTAGTACTTCAAAAGTATTCAGATTAATATTTGCTATGATTGTTTGGATTGCACATTATTATATCCTTTCATTTCTCTTACCTTATCAAGGACAATTTAACATTTTTGGAATTTCATATTTTATTTTATACAATGAGGTAGGTTTACATCCCATTCTAAATTATTTTAGTTTTTTTATAATCGGAACGGTAATTGGCGATATTATTTTTGAAATATTTCTCAAAAATGATAAAAAGGAGAGAAGATTAATGTTCAAAAACAAAATATGGCTTCCTTCTTTAATTATAGGTCCAATCCTAATAGTAATTGGAGTTTTATTTTATTTTCCAAATTTTTTAACCCATGGAACACTTTCATCTATGCTTTATTCATTAGGGACATTAGTAGTTTTATTTTCAATATTATTAATTATTGAAGAATTCGAAGTTATTA
>JAEOTW010000286.1 GCA_016839655.1 Promethearchaeota archaeon
CAAAAGCATTCTTCATAGCGCATGTTATACCTCCTTGTTTCATTTCTCCACTTGTTTGTTTCAAAGCCCCACCAATAGCTCCAGTATGACCATGAGTTTTCATAGTTGGGAGATGTATTATTGGTTTACCTACATAAAACTTCGGAATAAGAAACCCTTCGGGAAAAATTTTTGAATCTAAAACATGTAAACTTTTATTTTTAAGGGTAAGAAATTTAGATCTTAGAGATTCGTAAGGTACAAAAGGGATTCGAGTTAAAGGAACAAACCAAACCCCGTGTTTATCGAAAATTGGACCCCACTTGTTTCCCTTTAATCCTTTTTCTATATTTGTTACTACAGTTCTATTTTCAGCGGTGAATATTTTCTTTGGATTGTACCCATCTTCCACCATGGTTTTCAATACTCCTTCTACTTGCCATGGTGGGCTAGAACATGCGGGAAAGAATTTAGACCAGCTTAGATTTAATTTTATTATTATGTTTTCATCTTTACTAAATATTTTTTCATAATTTGTAAGTTGCATTAAATTTTTATAATCATCCAAGACAGTCTTAGGCGATGTTTTAACAATAAATACTTGAGATTTTTTTGGGTTCATTAGGTGAAAAAAAAAAGAATCATTTAACTTTATTTCTAAATTTCAATCAATCTATAATTTAAAATATTAAGAATTATTGAAAAATGAAGTAAAATAATAATAATAAAAATATTAAGTTGATTAGCGATATAAAAACTAATCGGAAATATATGTCATTCCTTCATAGGATTTACTTTCCTTTTTAAAGGGTAAACATACCATATAATGGTCTCCCCCTAAATGAATTTTTCTAGGGGTTTCTACTCCACAGCCTATATGTTTATCTTTATCGGGACATCTTGGGTGAAATGGACAACCTTCAGGGGGATTTATGGGGCTAGGAACATCACCTTCTAATATAATTCTATTAGTTTTTGAATTGGGATCAAAGGTGGGTCTTGCTGATAATAAAGCTACAGTGTATGGATGCGAAGGATTGTAAAATACTTCCTCAATAGTACCTGTCTCGACAAATTTACCAAGATACATTACGACTATTCTATCAGCTATATGTTGTACTACGCTGAGATCATGAGTGATGAATAGAAATGATAAATTGAATTGTTTCTGAAGGTCTTTTAACAAATTTAGAATTTGTGCTTGTACAGAAACGTCGAGGGCAGATGTAGGTTCATCTAAAACAATTACTTGAGGATTACATGCTAATGCCCTAGCAATCACAATTCTTTGTTTTTGACCCCCAGAAAATTCATGTGGATATCTATCTAAATGTTCTCTTTTCATTGAAACTATTTCTAAAAGTTCTAATACTCTATTTCTAATCCTATTTCTTTTTGTCATACCTTCTAAGATTCTTAGCGGTTCACCTATTATATTTACCACTTTCCAACGTGGGTTTAAAGAAGCATCTGGATCTTGAAATACCATTTGAATACTTTTTCGAATAAATTTATCAATCAGTAAATCTTTTTGAATTTGTTTAGCTAACATTTTTGCTTTGTCATAAGAAATATCTGGCGATAAGATAGTTAGAGCCAAATCTAGTATAGATAAAAAACCAAGACCAGCCAAGATAGCTGGTATCACTCCGTAAGCGATTGCGCTAAAAGCTATACCAAAACTTGTCAAAAAAGAAAAAACTAGACTGATTATGAATCTAAAGGTCTTAATAGATGGTAGTTTAGTCATCCATAAATCGATTTTTTTTCTATATTTCATAGAAATGATTGGGAAAAACTTGGTATAAAAATTTCTGAATCTTTGAGCTGTTCTTTCAATTCCTCCTTGTATTCTTCCATGATCAATCCTTCTGTTTTCATAATAGATTTCTCCAGCTGTATTAGGTACTAAGTTTAAAATTGTATTTCCAATTGTTGTTTTACCACACCCACTCTCTCCTACCAATCCTAGAGTCTCATTTTTATAAAAATTAAAAGTAACTCCATCGACAGCTTTGACTTCACCGATTTTACGCTTGAATAAACCACCAAAAATAGGATAATATGTTTTAAGATTTTTTACACTGATAATTAATTCTTTTTCCCCTTTTGGTTTTTCTTGTTTCTCCAATTTAATATCTTTAGTTTTTAAATCTGGAACAGTAATTTTATACACCTTATTTTAAATATTTTAATTGAATTAAATTCTATACTTTAGAAATGTTTTCTCCTTCTTTTCCGATCCACTCAAATTTGGGTGAATTTTTATATTTTGGATCAAAAAGATGGCATGCCACAAAATATCGTTCAGCGATTTCAGTTAGTTGTGGCTTAACTTTATCACAAATTTCAAGTCTATCATCACATCTAGGATGGAATCTACACCCAGAAGGGGGATAAATGAGATTTGGGACCATTCCTCGAATAGTTTGTAATTTTTGATTTTTTTTTTCTATACTTGGAATCGCTCCAATCAATCCTTTTGTATATGGGTGGCGTGGATTTTTGAATAGACGTTCTGCTGTTGCATATTCAACGATATTGCCACTATACATTACTGCCACTCTGTTACACAATTCAGCTATAATTCCCAAGTCGTGAGTTATAATAAGGATTGAGGTATTAAATCTTGTTTTCAGATCTTTCATTAAATCAAGAATTTGAGCTTGGATAGTTACATCTAAGGCGGTAGTTGGCTCATCAGCAATTAAAAGAGCTGGATTGCATGAAAGTGCCATAGCTATCATGACCCGTTGTCTCATTCCACCACTTAATTCATGAGGATATCGTTTCAGTATTCCTTTTGCATCTGCAATCCCTACTTCAGTTATTATTTTTTCAACCCACTCAGATGATACGTCATTTATTCTTGGGATATGAGATACTTCTTTTTTAAGTTTGTCAATTTTAGTTTTAATTTCTTTCTTTTCTTCTTCTGATAATCTGCCATCGTCATTATTTAATAATGCTTTTAAATCCCCTTTTTCATCTATCTTTTTTTTTCTTTCTAATAAACGATTATCAAGTTCTTGTTTAAGATCTGCTTCTTGATGTAACATAAAGACTTCTGAAATTTGTTTACCAACATTAAAGACAGGATTGAGAGAATTTAAAGGATCTTGAAAGATCATTGTAATTTCTTTACCACGATGATCACGCATCTCATTTTCCTTTAATTCTAAAAGAAGTCTTCCTTTAAATCTAATTTGGCCATCGATAATCTTGCCTGGTGCTCTTACAAGTCGTAAAATTGAAAGTGCTGTAACAGATTTACCACATCCTGTTTCACCAACAAGACCGAGAACTTCATCTTCATAAATGTCAAAAGATACACCATCAACAGCTTTAACTATACCTTCTTCAGTATAAAAATATGTTTTTAAATTCTTAACTTCGAGTAATTTTTTAGGAGGTTTTGATTCAGTTTTAGCAAGAACTACTGGTTCTTTCTCATTTTCTGCAATTTCCATTATTCTCTTTTTTTCCTATAGTTTAAGTTTAAATTAATAAAAAAAATGCATGATTTAATTATAAGTTTTTCAATCTTGGATCTAAAGCATCTCTAATACCATCGCCAACTAACATAAATCCTAATACAGTTAGGAAGATCATAAATCCAGGCCATAATCCAGCCCATGGTGCTTCATAGGGATTCTCCCTTGCCACATTAATATCACTTCCCCATTCAATCATAATAGATTGATTCACACCTAAAAATGATAGTCCTGCTAAACCTAGGATATAAGAACCAATATCAAAAGTAAAATACACTATAATTGGCTGTATTACATTTGGTAGGATGTGTCGAAACATAATTCTGAAGTTTCCTGCCCCAGAAACTCTTGCTGCCTCTATATATGGGAGTTGTCGCGCTTGTAAAACACTGCCTCTAATCAGCCTTGCATAAATAGGAATTCCTAAAAATCCCCAGACCATCAAAATAATTTCAATAGATCCTCCAAAAACAAAAATAAGGACTAAAGAGAGTATTAATGAAGGAAATGCAAGCATAACATCGCAGATTCTCATTATTAAAGAATCAACCCATCCTCCAAAGTATGCAGAAATAACACCAAATAGAACACCACCAGTTACACTAAGTGTAATCGATGGTAAAGAGATTGTAATAGAAGTCCTAGCACCCCATATTAGTCTTGATAATACATCACCCCCCATAGCCGTTCGTCCTAAAGGATATTCTGGAGATGGAGGATTCCATGAACCAGAATGAACGAGCATTGCATCTGCATAACTTTGAGGAGAGAGCCATGGAGCGTATACAGCTAAAGTAATAATAAAAAATATTACAGTAAAACCTAAAATAGTCAATGGATTTTTTAATCTTCGTAACAG
>JAEOTW010000287.1 GCA_016839655.1 Promethearchaeota archaeon
ATCTTACGGATTTAAAGTTAAAAAAACACCTATCAATCTAGGATCAACTCACGAATACCTCCAAGGATATTACTATTTACAGAGCATTGCAACAATGTTACCCGCTTTAATTTTAAACCCCGCTTCAAGTGAAACTGTTATTGACATGTGTGCGGCTCCAGGTGGTAAAGCAACGCAATTGGCTCAAATAATGAATAACGAGGGTAATTTAATATTAATTGAAAGAAACAAAAGAAGAATACCCGCTCTTGAGACAAACGTACGGAGAATGGGTGTAACTAATTCAATAATTATTAATGATGATGCTGTGAATCTATCAAAGCTGAATTTGATGGCAGATAAGATTTTACTAGACGCACCCTGCACTGGAGAAGGATTAATCAAGCAAGATCCTAGTAGAAAGAAGAGTAAAACTATGAAGGATATAGAAAAATTAAGTGCTATTCAAAAAAAATTATTAAAAACTGGGTTAAATTCGTTAAAACCTGGAGGCCAAATATTATACAGTACCTGTTCGATTGGACCAGAAGAAAACGAATTAGTTGTAGATGAAGTACTAAAAGATAATTTAGACTTCACTATTGTAAAGATACCAATTAATTATGGCGTGAATGGAATAATAGATGTTTACAATAGAACGCTTAGAGATGATCTCAAAAATTCTCAGAGAATCTATCCTCATATTCACAACACAATTGGATTTTTCATATGTTTAATTCAGCGGAATTTATGATTCAAAATTATTGTCTGCAATTTTGTAAAAATTTGGTCCTAATTTACTTATATATCTTTAGTTCCTAAATAAACATGAATTAATTCTTTTTTACAATGGGTAAGAGAAGGGGTGGAATCCCGTGTTATCTTCAAAAAAAGTATTAAACCATCAAAAAATGTCATTAAGAAAGGTTTATTCGTTCTTAATCATTCCATTTTTTTTAATCATAATATCTTTTTGATAAAAAATGATTCTTGAGAGTGAAATAGTTTTTTATTTGTCAAGGTTCTATCTTTATACTGAAGCAAATAATTTAACAAAAAGAAGTCGTTTTAAAGAGAAATTAAGGGATGAAATTTTAAAAATCAATTTTATTACTTTTTCAAGAATTAGAGAACCCTCTATTGAACAGAAGCAAGAGTATATTATTAACGATTGGAACATTATGAAAGATTCTATTATTGCTACACAGTTAAGTCTAGAAAATCCAAACGTACAACGCGTCATCGAAATAGCAAAAGATATAATTAGTCAAAATAAGATTCTCACAGTAGAAAGATTACTTAATGTTTCAAAAAAGGTTTTAAATATCCCCCAACCAGGACTCTTTTCAATCATTCAATTTTTAATCAAGAATCATGTGTTGATCGACGGTTCAAAATTTTCAAGAGAATCTGTGCTTGATAATTATTTGAGGAAAAATATCTTAGAGTATATACGACTCAATGGATGTGCTCACTTTTCACTTCTAAGAAAAAAAGTGTTATCCGAGCGAGATGGAAATTTAGGAAGCTCGGGGCAGTTAATTTGGCATTTAGAGATGTTAATGAAATTTAATTATATAAAAAAAATAAAAGTAGGAAATTATACGATATTTCTCCCTATTGAAATGGATACTGAGTTAGGGACTATCAATTTTTTATTACAAGATAAAATCAATAGGAAAATTGTTGGTTTATTAATCGAACAAAAATCAGTTAAAAATAACGAAGTCTTTAAGAAAATTAACGAAGACCGAGGAAAGGTCAATTATAGGATAAAAAATTTAATAAATTACGAAATTCTTTGCTATAATAAAGATTCAGATAAGGAAACCTATGTTAATCCTGATAAACAAGAAAAAGCTATTAATATTTTAAATCAATTCAAAAAAAATGTTTAAAAAGATAAATTAAATTTGTGAGAAAGGAAAATGGTAATAAATTGGACACCTGAAGTAATGGTCGAAATTTTCACTAGTTCAGCCATCTTAATTGTCACTCTATTAATGTACATTACACCGAGAACAAGAAGTATAAAATCGTTATCATATATTAGGTTAGGTCTCTTTTTTATGGGAATGCTTTTTATATTGGATTTGATAGCAAATCTTTTTTTAAACACATTAATTTTACGGGTCGCGGGTCTTATGCTATTTCCTAGTGCTGTATTATTTGCAATTGGGATTA
>JAEOTW010000288.1 GCA_016839655.1 Promethearchaeota archaeon
CGGTAATCCGTAACCAAATAAAAAAAATCCGGGGCGTAGAACTTCTTACTAACGCGTTTTTTATTTGCCTAGCAAAAAAAATAAAAAAAATTAGTCTACACTCTTGACAAATACTTTCTAATGAGTGAGTGTCCCCTAACCTCCCCTCGGAGCCGCATAGCACCACGACCTCGTGATGTAACATTGGATTGCTCAAAAATTAGACGCCTAGGGATGGTTTTTAAGTCAATGGATCAAGGGTTAATGACTATTCGCAAGCAGTTACAAGAACGGACGTCATGTCTCGGAATCTCTAAAAAATGTTGATACTTAAATTTGTGTAACGGTGTTTACGCTCATGGTTCGTTGGTTTTGGTTTATGCTTCCACAAAATGAAATATCTTTTTGTTGAGATTTGAATTTTTGGATTTCACCAAATTTTACATGGAGAATTGAATGGCAAAAAAAGTCTCTTGTCGAAAAGGTTTTACCGGGGACAAGGCTAAGGTGAAAATGGTCATAATGGATACTATATTGTGTGGAAAGGGTTTGTATTAAGTATTAGCGTATGGGTGGCCTTACATATTTCAAAATACCGTATCCAACCCCTTTATTAGGGATACGCCTCAGTGTCTCTTTTAAGGTTAAAAAATTTTTGACTCCCAGTTTTTACTACCAAGACTTGAATTTACCTTCATCCCCATAGTTTTCTATTTCCAAGTATAAAAGAGGGTTTTTGCTACTAATCATTTTGAATAGTTTGTCCATGTTGGTATAAATGTATTCTTTGACATCATTTAGGGGATTAATTTTTATTTTTGCTGTGACCTTTGAACCTTGAAAAACCATGCTATTCAGAAAGACATCTTTTTTTGTGTTATTTGAACCTAATAATTCTTTACTTCTTCCCCATTCATGTAATGCATCGCTATAGAGTAATAAAACCAATATAGGTAAATTTTCAAATGGGTAATTTTTATTTGTAATTTTAAATAATTCAAATGCAGAGTTATGTAACGCTATTGCTATTATGGCGTCTTTGATATAAGTTTCTTGCCTTTGGAATGGTTCAATATGGCTAAGTAAAGTCAGAGCAGATAGTATTCCATGGTCCTGGTTTCTAAGTAGTTGCTTATAAAAGAATGTTCTTGTTTGACCTATAAGTTTTACATTTTTGGTAAGCTTAAGTTTTTCTATTACTGTATCGCAAATTAATTCCATCATATTTACTAATGATTTATCTCCATACATCAGTTCATTTATATCCAGCCATTTCGGTTCTGATATTTTCGCCCCAAAGCATTTTTCAACGACTTGAGAGTAAACGGAGCTTGCTTTTGCAATCGGATACGCTATATCGTGTAAAGTAGCAGCAACAAGCCAAGCTTTTGGATTAACACTATTTAACCTCAATTTGTCTATAATCGCTTGACCAATTAAATAAACCACTAACTGATGGATAAAGTGATCCCGATAACGGGGCAGATCGTACAGAATTGTCTCATAGTTTCTGAAATAAGCAAAGAGTGCGCTAACTTGGGTTTTATTCGTCCTCTCCGCTTCCAAATCCAAAGCCCTCCATAATTTAAGAATTGTCTGTTCGACATATTCTGCAATATTAAACGGAGAGTGGACAGAATAATAATTTAAAAAATAATTGATTTCATCAAAAACCGGAGAAAGTTCTTTATTTTTTGGATCCTGGTATATTGTATTCAAGGTTTGAAAAAGTTCGTCTGTGAAAACTGTTTCTAATACTTGCTTCCAATTTTCTTGAGTCTTTCTTCTCTCTTTTTCGACTCTTTCCCTTTCTTCTGCAACCTTACTTATAAGATAGTAGTTTTGTGATAGTACTGTAGCCAACGCTTCATCATTTTTATCGAATCTTCCCTTTGGTGAATTTTTTATCCTAACAAAGCGTATTACACCTTGAATTTGACTTCCATTACTATAACGGTTGGTTTGGACATAAATTGGGACTATCATTATAGCACCGAGATTGTTTATTTCGCAATATTTGTTAGAGTTATCAGCAATTTTACTAAATTCTGGAGGTAATTCATTTTCATCAGAACCATTGACAAGATTAAGTATTTTGCCAGTTTTAAGAACATATCCTGTCTTTCCCTGTGCTTTCTCACCTCCCGTAAAATATACAGCATCATTCTTGGAAAAACTACTGAACGCTTGAGCATCGTTTGGATATTGATTTTCATTAAAGTTTTTCATTGTTGATACTCTTACATAAGTATTAGGCGCTTCAGACGAATTTAAGAAAATAGAGGCCGCATCAGCATCAATCAATTTAATAGCAGCATCAATAAAAACTTGTTCAATATTTCTAGATTCACCAAGGTTGTCAAGAACCTGATGAAAAAGTTTTGTTAAAGCTTCACTATGTTCAATATCAGAAAAAATTCTTGCAATCTGAGCAGCAAATGATTCTAACATATTTACCTGTTCTTTTGTAATTTTTTCGAGACTAACCACTCTAATAACCCCATGAACGTCACTTGCATTGTCTATACTCAATATTGGAACTGCACAAAACCATTTATCCATTTCCAAAGGGAGTTCACATGGTTTTTTAGTACTTTGCTTTCTTAAATTAATTTTCTCTTCAATCTCTTTTAGCCTATCTGATTCTTTGCAAAAGTTATCGAGATACATCTTCTCTTCTTTTCCTTTGAGAAAAGCAGCAATCCTTTTACGTTTTTCTATTACCCAACCGGTCTTTCCTTCTCCTGAAAAGTAAAATATTTTTTTCCTTTCTTCTTCATTCTTGAATTTTTTTAAATATGTTTCATATTTTTTCTCTCCGGGTCCCCCCTCTGCCATTCTTAAATTATATCTAACTTGTTTGTTTTCAGTCTTATAATCTTCATAATCTTCCTTCAAAAAAATTGAACAGCAAGATTTATTAACCAACACTGTAGTTACTGTCTCAGCAATTCTTTTAAGTAAGGTATCACTATCCGTTGATGCAGAAATTGAAAAAAGTTTTAAACTTAAAGGATTAAAAACTTTATTATCCCACAATATTTGCCCTATTTCATCGGCAAAATCCTGCAAACTTGTTTCATCTTCAGGTTTAAAGTTCTGATCTATAGCATCACGTTTGGTAGCTATTCTTAATGCCCCAAGCGCCATATATTTTCTTTCAACCTTAGCTCGGATCGGAACACATAAAAAAGGACGTTCCGATTCAAGACTGTCCTTAAATCCTCTATACCGATCTGACCAAACTGGCAGGGGAATGTTGGAATTGTTTTGTTTATTCATGCTTTTAATATATTTTTCCCTTTCCTTTTCATCCGAAAGACATTTTAACCGAAGTGGGGTATTGAATGCAGCTACCCATCCGGTTAATCCAAGCTCCATTTTAGTCAAATAAGGATACATCTCTTTTTTTATATCAGTTGGCAAGCGATTAGAAGTTGTTAAACTGCTATTGGTCAATAGATCGGCTCTTATTGAAGCAGCATTTTCATAATATTCCTTCCTGGTGGAATAACTTGCATCCCCAACTAACTTTTTTAACTGCGTCCTAGTGGTAGCAGAAAGTATAATTTTGTCGTCTTTTTGGTTAAACCTTAAGAAAATAGAACATCCGTCACCTTTAACAATCTGAGTCGCAGTAAAAACACAGATATTTAAGAAGTCAGGTAGGGCCATGCTCTCCCACAACTTTAACTTACTAATAAAATTTTCATATGTACTTTTATTGGTCATATTATCCATTTTTTACTAACCTCCATCATAGTATCTCCTGTATATTTCAAAATTTAATTATATCAGAATAAAAACTTTTTTTCAATATAAAAAACTTGGGGCGGTGTATGAGTTTATGAGTTTTTCATGTTATAATTGAATCATGAAGTGTTTAAGAATGGCTTATGAAGATCTTTTCAAGCGATACTATGCCAGGGATTGTGGCATCAATGGTGAAGAAATATGCTCCGGCAACAGAAATAAGACCCCTAAATATGCAAAGTAGCGACTGGAAAATGATAATGGAAAAAACTCATGCACCGCCCCATATTTTACAGCATTATTTCATATAAAAAATATTTTTTTGTTGACAGATATGCATAATTAAATGTATCGGAATTTCTACAAATCGTTGATAATAGGGGATTCCCAGCCAACCATTCTGCTTATTCCAACCAGGAATAATGGAATAGTGGAATAATGGAATAATAGCATTTCATGCAATTATTTGTCAA
>JAEOTW010000289.1 GCA_016839655.1 Promethearchaeota archaeon
AAACGCTTCCAGAAGAAAATCAACCGTAAACCTACTTTGACTTATGCCATTTTGACTAACATCATCATAATTCTTGGAAGTATTTTTATTGTGTGGCTATTGGCCAATTTCTTTGGTTAATTCTAAAGAATTTATTCAAATCTAAATAAAAAATGAAAAAAAATATTGAAATTAAAGGAGGTTATGTAAAAAGAAATGTTATTCCAAGACATATCACCTTGGATCGTAGGAATTTCGGTAACAGTCGCAATTATCGGGTTTTTATTTATAATATTTTTAGCAGCACGATATCGTAAGTTTAAAACAAACCAGTTTGTGATCCATCTTAGAAATGGTAAGGTTAAGTCAGCAGGATTAGGAGGAAGCATTTGGTTACTCCCGTTAATCGATGAGTATGTAGTGATTCCCACAACGAGTATTCAAACAAAAATAGAAGCTCATGATCAAGTAGTTTCAAGTGAATACCAGAATATAGAAATCGAGGGACTTTTAATTTGGAAGGTGGTGGATCCAGAAAAAGCTTTTAGCGCAGTATCTTGGATCCAAAGAGACGAAAACTATATAGAAAAGATCTTAAAAGGAGCTGCTGAGGCAATTATGCGTACTACCTGTGCTAACATGCCACTTGAAAAGATCATAAGAGAAAGAAGAGAAATTATCGATCACGTCGAAAAAGATTTACACGAATTATCTGCTGACTGGGGTGTAATTATTGAATCTATTGAAATTTTAGAAGTCATCATTGTTGAACAAGACTTAAAGAAAAACATGGAGGCCGTTAAACAAGCAGTTGAATTCAGGAAAGCAAGATTAGCTAAAGCTGAAGCAGAAAGAGAATCTAAAATAAGGGAACTGGAAGTTAAGAATGAAATTGGTATTCAAGAACAATCTGTTGAGAGAGAGATTGAACTCAGGAGAAAAGATAAAGAAATTGCGATAGCTGAGAGAGAAAGAGAAAGGAAACAAATCGAAGCTGATGGTGATCGACTGAAAAAAGTTATTGAAGCTGATGCAGATGCAAAACAAATTAAAACGAGATTAATCGCTCAAGCAGAGGGTGAAGCTGAGAATATTAAGCGGCAAATGCTAGCTCAAGCCGAAGGGTTCCAAAAACAAGTTGAAGCTATGAGTTCAGCTGATCAAAGATTTTTAGCCGTTCAGTTAACCAATATATTACCTGAAATATTTAAAAGCATTAAACCTGAAAAGATGTTTATTATGGGAAATGGTGATGATGCTTTTAGTTCCTTGTCAAAAGCAATTCTGCCATTCTTACAAATCTTGCCAGAATATTCAGACAAGATTAAAAATTTTCTCGGAAACGGTGATTTTTCTAAGATAAAGGAACTCATTCCTGTAGATCTCGCGAAGTCGAAATGATATAAATAAAAATTTATTAATTTTTTTTTCAATTTCAAATCAATTATTTTTTAAAGAATATCTTAAAAGGTCAGAAAAAGAATATGGAAGATATAATCAAATATCTAATAGATGGAAATAATAGATATCGATGGCAAATCCTTCAAGAAAATGAGAAAATCGAAATGGATCATAATATCCCTAAATATCCCTTATTAATTCTAACTTGTATGGATCCACAGATAGATGTTCATCGAATATTTCAATTAAATCCCGGTGATGCGTTTGTTCTTAGAAACGCAGGCAATCAATATACTGAAGATGTTTTAAGATCAATCCTTATCGCAGTTTATGAATACAATGTAAAACATATAGTTGTTTTGGGACACTTAGACTGCGGGATGAAAAAAATTCACTTAGATAAACTTAGAATCAAATTATCCTCTCAAACTTTAAAGGAAATTGGACGATATGGTCTGAATTACCAATTAGCACTTCAGAGGTTTTTTAAAATCTTTATTGATGAAATATCTAATATTAGCAATCAAGTAAATAGTCTAAATATGTCAAAAGGATTTCCTGTTGAAATAAAAGTTGTTGGTATGCTTTATGATCCTTTCACAGGTTGGGTATTTACTGAGAACGAATTTAAAAAATACTCTTCTTATGGAAATTTTATGCTCAGTTATCAAAAACTATTACGCGAAAAACGGATGAATCATATAGATTTTCTGGAAACGATTGAAAGTGAAATATTAGGAACAGAACCTCTTGAATCCGACGAATTTATTGAGAATACTGATGCTGTTGATGTTCTAGATGATATGGTAGAGGTAAATGAAAATTTCAAATTAAAAACAGAATTTAAACATGAAAAAGAACTTAATGAAATCCAACAGATCTTAGAGAAAAATGCAGAAGTTATCGAAAAATCAATGCATATCATTTCAAATATTCAAATTCCTAAGATTCGTATCCCTAAAATAAGAGTACATGTTCCCAAAGTAAACATATATGGAAAAGAAGAAAAAAGGTAACTATTTTTTTTCTGTTCTCATTATTAAAACCTTAATTTTTCTTACTTATATTAGATAAGAGTAAAAAAATTTTTAATTTAGAAATAATTTATTAATCTAAAAATTTACAAATATCTGAATTAAGCCTTGCCTCCGTGGCTTACATTATTTGTATATCACAAATAATAGCTAAGGTGGTAGAGCATTGCCTTGGTATTCGTAAGAACGAACCAAACAGGCAAAGGTCGCGGGTTCAAA
>JAEOTW010000290.1 GCA_016839655.1 Promethearchaeota archaeon
CACTAATTATTTTTACAATTTTTATATCAATTCTTTCTGGATCGTTAACAGTACTGCTTTTAATATTACATATAATATTTTATTTGAAAAAATATGATAGAATTAGTAATTATGTTGAAGTTAATACAGATGGATCAATTTTTATTAAAGATCCAGAATATAGGAAAGAATTTGAACAATTATCATTAGTTAATGAAGACGAAAAGGAAAATGAACTATATAATTGCCCCAATTGCAATACACTAGTTCTAATAGATATGGAATTTTGTCATGTCTGTGGGGAAGATTTAAGGAAAATTCCTAAGATATAATCTTCCACATTAATTTTTTATATCTTATTAATAAAACTTAATAGGATATAAAATAAATAGTCATAATCTCAAGTAGATATTTAAAAGTAGAAGATTTACCAATCCAATTTGTTTCGTTTATCATTGAGCTTTCAGAATTCTGTGTTTTAAATCATCTGAAATAATTGCTCTTTTCTTTTTTTCATAATCATACCAAATAATATGAGCTTCACCTTCAGCAGCTATTCGTTCTAAGTTTTTACTAGATAACACATGCTTTATAATTATTTTAGATCCTTCTATTCTAGTAATTTTTGCTCCAACATAAACAGTGTCTGGATAGAACAGTGGTGCTTTATAAAAACAACTTTGAAAAGATAAAATTGGTCCTATACGTGCAGTTGTAGGTTCTTCATAAATATCTAAAAATTGAAATAATGCTATTCGTGAACTTTCAAAATAACGATAAAATATTGTATTATTTACATGCCCTCTAGCATCCATATCCCCCCATCGAACGGGTATCTCTTCTACTACAGTATAATCTTTTAAAAACTCACTCATCTTGTCTACTCCTATTCTTTAATAAATGTATCAATTGATTTTATAATTTATTAGTTAAAAGTCCTTATAATGTTAATTTATTAAACTCTTTTAGTTTCTATTTAATACTTCATAACACGAATATTGATAACTCCAAGAATCAATTTTAAATTAATACTATTTTATTGAATCCAGAATTTAGAAACTCAAACAAAATGAAATAATTATGACAGAACAAATAATAGAGTTAAAAGTTGGAGCAGAGGCACCTAATTTTTGTCTTCCAGATAAAGATAATAATAAAGTCTGTTTGGATGATTTTAAAGGAAAATTTGTTGTACTATACTTTTATCCGAAAGATAACACGCCTGGCTGTACTACTGAAGCGATAGGATTTACGGGAATTTTACCCAAACTGGAAAAATTAGATACTGTTGTAATTGGAGTTAGTCCTGATAGTCCTGAATCTCATGCTAAGTTTATTGAAAAGAAAAATTTGAAGGTTACATTACTTAGTGATATTGATAAAAAAGTCATTAAAAAATATGGTAAATGGGCTAAGAAGAAATTTCGAGGAAAAGAATATATGGGTGTTGTTCGAAGTACCTTCTTAATAGATCCTGATGGAAAGATAGCACATATATGGTCAAAGGTTTCCGTAAATGGGCATCCTGAAGATGTTCAAAAGGTTTTAACTAAATTAAGAAAATAATTTTAATTTTCACCTTAAATTTTGGAAATAGAACAAAATATGAATGTGAAAGAAGCAATTGAAGAGAGAAGAGCCTTTAGATCTCTTGACCCTGTAGAAATTTCTGGTGATTTGATAAATGATTTAGTAAAAGTTGCCCAAATAGCTCCATCTTGTATGAATAAACAACCATGGAACTTTATTTTTATAACTGGTCGGGAACAATTAATAAAAATATTTAGTATGCTTTCATCTGGAAATAAATGGGTCGAGAAAGCTTCAATGATTATAGCAGTATTCAGCAAACCTGAATATGATTGCATTATTGGAGAACGCCAGTATTACTTATTTGACACAGGATTGGCTACCGCTTTTTTGATTTTACGAGCTACTGAGTTAGGTCTAGTTGCTCATCCTATAGCGGGATTCAAAGAAGATGAAGCTAAAAAAATCCTAGAGATCCCTGAGGAATTTAGGCTTATTACACTAATCATTATTGGAAAACATTCCGAAACCATTAATCCGGTTCTTTCTGAAGCAATGAAATTAGGAGAAAAGCAAAGACCTCCAAGGAAAAAATTGGAAGAATTTACATTTATGAATAGTTATAATAATAGATAAATTTTGGAGATAGCCATTAAAAAATGACTTCAAATTTAATAGAAGGAAAAAGAAATCATCTTTCAAGTGAAAAGAGTCCTTATTTACTTCAACATGCCAAGAATCCAGTAGATTGGTATCCTTGGGGAGAAGAAGCTTTTAATAAAGCAAAACAAGAAGATAAACCAATCTTTTTATCGATAGGATATTCTACTTGCCACTGGTGTCATGTTTTTCTTCACGAATCATTTGAGGATGAAGAAGTAGCTGAATTGATGAATAAGATATTTGTATCAATAAAAGTGGATAGAGAAGAACGTCCCGATATAGATAAAATCTATATGACTGTATGTCAAATGATGACCGGCTCAGGAGGTTGGCCACTTACCATTATCATGACCCCTGATAAAAAACCTTTTTTTGCAGGAACTTATTTCCCTAAAGAGACTCGGTTTGGACGAATAGGGTTAATAGATTTAATTAAGCGTATTAAAGATCTATGGGCTAATCAAAGAAATGAGATATTAAATTCTGCGGATCAAATTACATTTAGTCTTCAAAATATTGATCAAGAATCACCTGGAGAGGTATTTTCAGAGAGCACTCTAAAAAAGACATATAAGCAATTATCAATACAATTTGACAGTGTAAATGGTGGATTTGGAGATCGTCCTAAATTCCCTACACCGCACAATCTTATATTTTTATTAAGGTATTGGAAACGAACTGGTAATGAAAAAGCATTAGAAATGGTAGAGAATACACTTCAGGCAATGAGAAAAGGTGGAATTTATGACCACGTTGGGTTTGGATTTCATAGGTATTCAACTGATTCAAACTGGCTTGTTCCTCATTTTGAGAAAATGTTGTATGACCAAGCATTAATTGCAATAGTTTATATTGAAGCTTATCAAGCTACTAAAAAGGATTTTTACAGAAAAACAGCTCAAGAAATATTATCTTATGTTCTAAGAGATATGACTTCTCCAGAAGGGGGGTTTTATTCAGCTGAAGATGCAGATAGTGAAGGTGAGGAAGGAAAATTTTATGTGTGGTCAAAAGAAGAAATAAAACAAATTCTTCAGAAGGATGAATTAGATTTAGCAATTAAAATTTTTAATATCGAGGAAGCTGGGAAAAAGACAGGTAAGAATATTTTGCATTTAAAAAAATTACCAGATATAGAATTACTTGAAGAAATTGAAAAAATACGGTTAATTTTGTTTAAAAAAAGAGAAAAGAGGATTCATCCTCATAAAGATGATAAAATATTAACTGATTGGAATGGATTAATAATAGCTGCTCTTGCCAAGGCTGCTGTAATTTTTCAAGAAAAAAAATATTTAGATATTGCTAAGAACGCAGTTAATTTTATACTTTCAAAGCTTCGAGACTCTAATAAAAAAATACTTCATCGATATAAAGATAGTAGTGCTGAAATTCAGGGTTATTTAACAGATTATGCTTTCTTCATTTGGGGGCTTATAGAATTATATGAAGCTACTTTTGATATTTTTTACTTAGAAACAGCTCTCAAATTACATCAGATCCAAATAGAAGATTTTTGGGATGAAGATATTGGTGGGTTTTATTTTACAGCCAAAGAGGGAGAAAAATTATTAACTAGACAAAAAGAAATTTATGATGGAGCTATTCCTTCGGGGAATTCAATTGCGATGTTAAACTTGCTTAGATTAAGTAATATTACTGGAAATTATGAATTAGAGGAAAAAGCAGATATTTTAAGTAGAGTATTTTCTAGCAAAATAGAAGCGAGTCCTCTTGCATATACTCAATTTTTGGTTGCAATAGATTTCGCTATTGGTCCAACTTATTCATTAGTTATAGCAGGTGATTCAGATGCTCAAGATACTAATGAATTAATAAGAACTATTCAAAAGGAATATATTCCGAATAAAGTAATTATCCATAGAAACACTGAAGGTGAATCTTCAGGAATGGATGGCTTGTCGAATTTTATCCAATTTTTCATTAAGTTAGATGATAAAGCAACGGGATATGTTTGTATTAATAAAACTTGTAAACCTGCAACATCAGATCCTAAAAAAATAATTGGACTACTAAATGCAGAATGGAAAATTAAGAAGAATTAGTAAAATTTTCTCTTTTTAAAAAAATTAATTTATTTAAGAAATATATGAAGATTATTAATTCGTTAAAAAAAATCTCTAGTTATCTCATCAGTTATCGTCAAAATCTTCTTCAAAATCGCCATCGTTATCCCAATCTTCGTCCTCGTCCTCGTCATCATCATCATCATCATCATCCCAATCGTCTTCATCATCTTTCTTTTTTGCCATTTGAATATCCTCCCATTATATTATTTTTTTTTCTATTTTATAATTACTTTAAGTAGAAATAATTTTAATAGTATATCAATTAAATGAAATATAATGTGGTTTATTTAAATGTTTCTATTAGAAACGATTATTATCAAATTCTAATAGAAGGTAATTATTGATTAATCAATAGAAAATCTCCATGATATTTACTTTAAAGAATAGTGTAAGATCAATAGGAAAAATCTTAACACAAATTCCCAGAATGTTAAATTATTATTCAATTTTTTAAATAGATTGGGAAAATAATAAGTTAAAATTTTGGTAGTTATAGTTATAACTGCTTTATATTTTAAATTCGTCAATTTTTTTGTTAACTAACGATTTTAAAGAAAAAAATAAGTTAAAATTTAAAGGATTTAAATTTACTTCTTGATTTTATTTTTCTCGATACTCTTCGCCATCAACAATTTGCATTTCAGCAATTGAATCGATTCCAATTCCTTTGACATTTTCATCCCATATTTTGCGGATTGATTCAGCATCTTTTGCATTCCATTCACAATATAACTTTTCATGATCTAATACTGCCCAAGTTCTTATCCAATAGGCATCATAATTACATGCTTTTCTTAAATTAATAATCATTTTGTTTTCATCTGGTGGTATTTCTACCAATTTCTCTAAAGCCTTTTGGGGTACAGAGTGTACTACAATAAATTTTACCATATTATCAACTTAATTTTTATTTTTTCTAATATATTGAATGTTTTAACTTCATTATGGATCTCATTTTTAAATTAAAGACAATTAACAAATATGTCAAGACATAATAAAAAATTTTCTTACAATTTATCAATCATAGGATAAATCATTCTATAATTGGTTTGAAATATAAAAATTAAAGTATTTTTTTTAAAAATGAATATATTATTTAAAACTATAATCTATCGGTGATTATTGAATAAATTTGTTCAGCTGTAAACCCTTTAATATCTATTGCAGAACATCTGCAATTTCCTGAACAAGCGCCACACCCTTTACAGAGTGCCTCATTGATTTTAGCTACAGTTCCAAACCATCGGTCTTCAACAAGCTCAATTGCTCCATAAGCACAATTCTCGACACACATACCACATCCTATACATCTTTCAGGTC
>JAEOTW010000291.1 GCA_016839655.1 Promethearchaeota archaeon
AATAATGTAAAACCAAAATCAAAAATAACTCCTTTAATGCTCATGTTGTCAATAATTTAAAAAGCTAATTCCTATTTTTAATTTATCCAAAATATAATATAAGAAAGCTAGATTCGTTTCTGTTAAATACTTAATAATAAACAAAATAATGACAAAAGTATTTAATATAACTGAGACTAAAGATGTCAATTGATAAATGGCTTAATGAAAAAGATTCTAAAGAGCAAAGAATTAAAAGAGAGGAAGCTTTTAAGCAACTTTCAAAAGAGGAAGTTCAAGAATTAAAAAAGAAAAAGATCCGAGATATAGTTAAAAAAGAGAAAGAAGAAACGAGTGAAGATTCTGAAAGAGAGAAATTCTTACAAGAAATTTTAAATTTTAAAGAGTGGTTAAACAAGAGAACTTATCTAAAAGGTGATTTTGAAAAAATTGAAATGTGGATAAAAAACTTAAATTCAATATTAACCATATTAACAGAAAATAGGGAAAAATCTGCATTACAAAATGAGAAAAAAAACTTAATAGAAAAATACAAAGAAATTCCACCGAAATTCCTAGATGAGAAAATAAGAGTCGCAATAAATAAATTGATACATGGAGCACAAAGAACCAATTCAGATAATTATTACATAAGGAAGTTAAAAAATACCCTTAAAGAAAAACAAAAAGAAGCAGAATTTTACGAAATACTAAATAAACTAATTAAAATATTATGAAATTACATGAAAGATTCAAAATACTTTTTATTTTATTAAGGTTTATAAATTTTATAATAAAAAATAGAGATCTTTAAGGTTAATAGAATGATTCTTATTGCGCCACTCGCTGGGGTGGGTAAAAGACTTCAGCCGTTTACTTATTCTAAGCCAAAAGCTTTCTTGAAGATTGCTGGGAAAAGGTTGATTGATCATATTCTTAATAAATTGAAAAATTCTTTTCCAAAAGGAACTAAAATTTGTTTTATTGTTGGCTATAAAAAAAGGCAAATTATAGAGTATCTTAAAATTAATCATTCAGATTATTTTGATCTCCACTTTAAAGAGCAAGAACCTTTAGGATATGAAGCAGATACACCATTCTTTAGTGGACTTGGAGATGCAATTTTACTAGCTAAGGATCTTGCTCAAAATGACGATTGTTTTGTTTTTCTGAGCGATAGACTTCCTATAGACGATTATTCACAAATTTTATTAAATTTTCATCAAGATATATGTGATGGTGTGATAAATGTTAAGCAAGTAGATAACCCACAATTTTACGGTGTAATTGAATTAAATGGAACCGGAGCTGTTAAAAATATTGTTGAGAAACCAAAAACCCCTAAATCTAATTTTGCCGTATCAGGTGCTTATTTGTTCGGAATGAGTATGACAACGCGTTTATTTGAATTATTAGAAGAACAAAGTAAAATTCCTTTAGAAAATGGACAAGAACATACGATAACACCAGTCATTCAGCAACTGATAGAAGAAGGTTTTAAACTAAAGATCAATGAAATGAAAAAAGATATTTTAGATTTTGGACGTCCTGAGAGTTTAATATCAGGTAATCGTCTATTATTAGAAGAAGTAAAAATTAATGATCCAACATATGAAAAATTATTTCAATCCAATAATATTACTGATTCAAAGATCGTTCCTCCCATCTTTATTGGTGAGAATTGCCAAATATCTGATTCAGTTATAGGTCCCAATGTATCTATTGGAGATAATGTAGTCTTAAACAAATGTATTTTATCTGAATCAGTTATTGGAGATGGCGCTAATTTAAAAAAGATTATATCCTCTGATAGTATTGTAGGAGATTATACAATTTTAGAGGATTTAATTAAAAAGAGTATAACCATTGGAGATTCTTCTTATATTACTACCTCTAATACGAAATCATATTAAGTAGAAAAAAAAAGTAAAGTTAAGACTTAATTCAATATTGGTCGTTTTTCTTGCCAAGGTGCTATTTCTTCAAATGCTTGAGATACTTGTAATACTAGTAAATCATTGAATCTGTTCCCAACAATTTGCATTCCTATGGGTAAGCCTTCATTAGTCCAACCACAAGGAATTGATGCTGCAGGATGACCTGTAAAATTGAATGGAAAAGTAAATGGCATCCATGCAGTAGGGGATACATTTTTTCCATTTATTTGTGGAGGATACATTATTCCTAATTCAAAAGGGGGAATGGCTGTTGTAGGGGTTATTAATATATCATAATTCTTGAAATAGGTATAGAATGTTTCATAAAGTTTAGTGCGTTGACTCATAGCCCTCATTATATCAGAACCAGAATATCCCAATCCTGCATCCACCATTTTAATTAATTCAGGATCAATTTTTTCTCTCCACTCCTTTAATTTTGACTTTAGATCAAAAGCATAATCAGCAGTATAGAAAGTATAAAATGCTGTATTTGGTTTTTTCACTTTAAGTTTCACATTTTCAACACTCCAACCAAATTCTTCAAATTTTTCAGCTGAATTAATAACTCTCTTCTCAACATCAGGGTCAATTATTTTAGCGTATCCCAAATTTAAACTATAACCAATCTTTAATTTCTCGGGCTTGTTTGAAATATTTTCCAGATAACTAATATTTTCCTCTGGTAGGCTATATCTATCTCCATCATGAGGTCCTTTTATTGCATCTAACATTAAAGCTGCATCTCTTACATATCGAACTATTGGACCAACATGAACGTAAGATTCGGCATGAAGTTCTGTTCTAGGGTATAGTGGAACTCTTCCTAAACTTGGCTTGTGCCCAAACACACCACAACAACTAGCGGGAATCCTTACTGATCCTCCACCATCATTTCCTAGAGCTAGTGGTCCTAATCCAGAAGCTACTGCTGCAGCTCCTCCTCCTGTTGATCCACCAGGTATTCTATCCGTATTCCAAGGATTTCGAGATTTTCCAAACACGAAATTATGTGTAACTCCCGCATATCCAAATTCAGGTGTGTTTGTTTTTCCTAGAAGAACAATACCTGCCTTTTTAAGGCGTTTTACCACAACTTCATCATCTTCGGGAATATTATGTTCATAAATCATACTACCAAAAGTAGTTCTAATCCCTTTTGTTAAGAATAAATCCTTAATCGAGGTTGGAATTCCATGTAACAACCCAAGTTTTTCATGATTTTTAACTGCTTGATCTGCATTTTTTGCCATATTTCGAGCATTTTCAAAGGTAGGAGTGCAATATGCATTAATTTTAGGATTAATTTTTTCAATCCTTTCGATAATCGCTTCAGTAATTTCTTGTGAAGTTATTTCTTGACTTAGTACAGCATCCTTCATATCACAAGCAGACATAAAACAGATATCTTCTTTATTCATTTTCAATTCTCATAGTAGTAGTTTCAATAGAAATTACTATGTCTTAAGATAATATAAGATTTGCTTTACAGAAAAGTAAAAAAGAGCATTAGACATGCTTTTTTCAAAATTTAAAATCTTTTTGCCACTTCTGATATCCCAATTTAAGAAGTTTTAACCTGGGTTTATTGATTTTATTATCCACCTGTATTTCAGAATGAGTATTATACATCAATTCATGATAATAAGAGTAATATTCATCCGCTTTAGGATTTCCTTCTATTAAATTTAAAATTGCGTTCTCAGTAAAATACAGTATTAAATCAGGTTTAATCCCTGGATTCGTTTTAACCATTTCTAATTTATTTTCATCTTTTTTATATAAATAATAATGTAATTTGGGGTTTTCTTCAGTTAAGGAGTTCTCGGTAATAATATATTCCCAACACGCATTTGCATTTAAGTGTCTCATTAAATCAATGTTGTGAGGAAAATAAGATTTTAGTTTCTGATATAGCACTTCTGAATCCATAATTATTATCACTACTTTATTTTATCTAAGTTTAATGAAGTGCCGTCATATATGTATTTTCCATAAACTAATTCCTGTGGATAATACTTACAACCTGCAGGGTAAGCAGAATCTTTAATTCCCCCAAGAGATACCGTAATATCGACGAGCATAGGTCTGGCGTTAATATAAATATTCGCAGCTTCTAATTCATTCTTGAAAATCTCAATGTTTTTAAGATTTGATGTGTATACTACTGCTCTCATACCATAATTGCTCGCATTTGCTAATCTTATGGCATCTCTCATGTCATTTGCCTTAGTAATGGAACGAACTGGTCCAAAAGCTTCTTCTCGCCATAAGAAGGGAGCATTTGTTAAATCTTCACATAGCTCAGGTTTTATTTCTACTAAAGTTGGTGTGTAAAATAATCCGTAATCTTCGCCTGTATCGATCTTCTCTCCCCCTGTATAAATTTTAGCGTTATACTTTTTAGCATCAGCTACCATTACCTCCATCATCATTAAGATCCGTCTACTTCCCAATGGACCAATATCTACATCAGGATCTGTGGGATCTCCATATTTTAGCTCCTCAATTTCTTTAACAAGACATTCTACATAATCGTCGTAAATATCTTTATGGACAATAATTCGCTTCATTGAGAAGCATTGTTGTCCAGAATTAGTATAACTAGCCATAGCATTCCATTTTGCTACTTGTTCTAAGTTTATATCATCCATGACTATTCCAGCATCGTTCCCTGCACATTCAAAAAAGAAATGCTTAAATGGTTGAGTATACATCGGAACACCCATTGATTTATCAACAGTTTTTTTCAAGAATCTACCATAACGTACTAATATATCTTTTGCTGTATGAGATGCTGTAATCGTCATTATAGTCTTAACTAAAGGAGATTTAAGAAATTCATCCACTGCCCATTCTCCAGGAGCTATAACTAAATCTAAAGCTTCAAGAGCAGGTAAATCCATATCTCTCATCATTGAATAAGCTTTCAACATAGTTAATGGACAAGCTGTGGATGGTTTAACAATCGCTCCATTCCCAACTAAATAATTAGCACCTAGTTGATATAGTGGTAAACTTATAGGAGTATTTCGAGGTGAAATGCATGCTGCCAATCCATGAGGGATATATCTTATTCTCACGATTTTTTCTCCTTCTACGCTTGTTAAAGTCTTTTCTTCTACGAACTGATAGTACCAATCACAGAATTTGAAACCATTCGTTACAATACTTAATTCCCATTCAGAATATTTTATTGGTAGTCCTCCTTCTGTCACAATTAAGTCTTTTAATTGTTTTTTGTTAAAACGTAATTTACTAGCAAATTTTGAGAGGAGTTGAGCTCGTTCGAAAAAATCCATTTTATGTAGTAATTGTTGATTTCGATTTACCTTCTTAATTTTTTCTCGAACAGTTTCTGGTGTGTCGGCAGGAACTGTGCCTATAATCTCACCAGTATACTTATTCTTAATCTCTAATTCTTGAGCTTTTGACATATATACTTAATACCCTTTAATAAATTATTATTTTCTAAAAGTTAGTTTTAAAAAAATTTCAAAGGCTATATACTTCATCATCATCTTCAAGGATACCAGCAGTCTTAGCAAATTTTCCATAGCCCATCTCAATTAAAGTATGAGTTCTTTTATGTAATGCGAAATCAATCCACCCCTTTTCTTCATCTGGGTTGTTATAAAAAGATCCGAGAAGTTGAGCGTATTCTGTTTTATTATTTGTTTGAATCAATTGTTCAACAGCATTTATTGAAAGTGCTAACTCTAAATCTGAATCAATCGCCGATCCTGGTCTTATCTCAATTCCATTTCCATTTCGATACACATTAAAAATATCTACAGGAGAACTTTTATCATATGCTTCAATTGAATTATATAGCGCAAAATCAAAATCCGCTCCGTTAATTAAATCCGAAAAAATTTCCGGATATTTGGCAAGAAACGTAGCATATTTTCTCGCGATATCTGTTTTGTAGGCCTTTTTATCTATAATCTGACTCGTCATTCCTTCTTCCATCATTATTATGCTTTTACTCCTTTTTTCTTTCCTTTCTCAATAAAACCTTTATACCAAAGTATAGTTTGTTCTAATCCCTCCCTTAGAGGAGTAATTTTATAGCCAAGTTTTTCAATTGCTTTATCAGAGGAATACGACCAATTATGATTTATCATTTTGACCGTTGGTCTGTTGATATATGGCATTTTTTTGGTCAATTTTGTTTTTAATTCACACATGGATGCGTACATATTTGCTAAACTGATAGGAAAATGGCGGGGGTTCTTTTTATTCTCTGCAATTTCAGCAGTTAGATTTAACCAGTCATTAAATTTTACGTTTTCTCCTCCAAGTATGAATTCTTCCCCTTTTAAATCTTTTCGATTTATAATACTTACGATTCCATCAATTACGTCATTCACATATACGAAACTGCCAATATTGTCTCCATTTCCAGGGCATCCTAAAAATTTCCTTGCTGTTATATCTAGAATTGTTTGACCAAAGATATTAAAATCTCCAGGACCGTAAACTATCCCTGGATAGAAGATGATTCCGTTAAGATCTTTTTTAAGATATTCTTTAATTAATTTTTTAGCTTGGAATTTAGTCTTTGCATAATCAAGATATAAGCCTTCTTCACTCTCAAAAGTTTCATCTACAGGATCAACTGGTGTTGCACCTAAAGCGATAAATGAACTGATATATATGAACCGAATTTTCTTTTCTAACGCAATTTTAGCTACATTTTCAGTACCTTTTACATTAATTTCTTCTATAATTTTCTTGTCCTTTGCCCACATTCTAGTATAGGCTGCAAGATGATAAATAATTTCTATGTTTTCTGTGGCTTTTTTAAGAGTTTCATTTTCTCTAACATCACCCATAATAAATTCAATATTATTTAATTCCTGAAAGGGAGTTATATCACTACTTTCTCTTATTAACAGTTTTAACTTATATCCGAGACTTTGTAGCTTTTTTACCAAAGGAACTCCTATGAAACCCGTACCACCGGTTATTAATATATTTACCATAAAAAGAATGTTAATGTGATTAAAAGAAATTTTAAAATATTAAAAGGTTACATCGTATTAAAGTTAGACCTTAGAAATACTCAGATTTTACTCCTTTTGATATTAGGAAACCTCGGAATAAATATAATGTTTTTTTTTCATCAATAAAGAAGCTATTTATTAAAGATTCTCAATTATAATATAATTGATCTCCTAAGATTTTATCTAAAAGATAAGTGATTGTAATTTGAAAAAGAAACAATTAAATTTTGAGAAATTTCATTCACAATTAGATTTACCATTTTTAGAAACAGATAACAAATTTATAAGTGAAATACTTTGGACTTTACAACAAAAATTTGGATTGAAAAATAACTCGAAACAAAAATTGATTGATTTAGGGGCAGGAAATGGTTCTATTGTGATTTATACTGCTTTAAATCATAAAATTAAGTCCTTTGGGTTTGAAATTAATCAGGAATTAATTAATGAGGCGAATAGTAGAATAAGAACGTTGAAGAAGGAAGGATATTATAATAAAAAATTATTTAAAAAAGTTAAGATGAAATTTGGAGATTTTTATTTACTAAATTTAAATAGTTATGACTATATTTACATCTACTCATTACCTTCAATGCATAAATATCTTAAACATGTTTTCAGTACTGCAAAAAAAGGAGCTATTTTTATATCACATAAATATCCACTCGAAGGATTTGACTATATTTTGAAAGAGGAATATAGTTTAACTCATAGGAATAGCAAAGAAGGAGTTTTTACATTTTTCTATAAAAAAATTTTATGAAATAGAATGGATTCTAGTAAAGAAATATATCTAATGGTAATTATTCATCAAATATTACTTTCTTTTATTACAAAAAAAAATATAACTATAAATAAAACCAAAATAAATAAATAAATAATTTTAAAAATGAATTTTTTATAATAATGGTGAATAAATACAAATGCCAATCGGTTTTGAAGGTTTGTTGAATGGAATTACTGCTTCCCTTATCGTCTTTTCATCAGTGTTTTTTGGATTGTTTTCTTTCTTTAAGTCAATAAAACTGAAAGCAAAGTTGCTTTCTATAGCAGGTTTGGTTATGATTCTCGTCGGTTTCTTATGGCTCGGACCAACAATTGATTTTTTCCTAAAACTTATCACAGATACAAATATTAATCCAGCAGTGATATATGTCTTTTTAAGTTATACTTGGGTAGCACCTGCTCTGTTTTTTGCTATGTATCTGGGGGGTGAACTAATAATGCCAAAAAAAAAATGGTTACTTGTGGGGATCTTTATAGTCTTAGGTGGGATATTTGAATTTTTTCTATGGACTCAACCAGGTCAGTCATTTGATAGTATAGCTCCTGTATTCGTTGATGATATTATTGATGCAGATTTTAATAATAGTCACCCAACATTTATTCTGGTGGCTGTATTCCTAGTGTCTATATTAATTTTCTTAGGAATAGGAATGGCAATAAAAGCAAAACAAGCCACAGGTACTTTGAGGAAAAAGTTTACATATCTATCAATAGGGTTTATAATTTTCGTATTATGTGGAGCATTAGACTCAATTCTCACTCTACCTCTCGCTATTGGTGTAATAAGAGTTGTCATGGCTACATTTGCCCTCTGGATGTATCTAGGTTTGAAGACTTAATTAATTTTAATTTTTCTTTTTTTCTTTTTTCTAACGTCGACTCTCAAGAATTAAACCAAGTTGAGTTTAATTAGAAGCTCTTTCAAATACTTTTTCATAAAATAGCGTTGGTTAGTACAAAAATCGATTTTTTGAGAGCTAGAAAATTCAGAGCAATTTAATAAAATTGCATGAAGATCATTCAAAATGGCAAGATATTCATCTTCTGTGCTTGGTACAATGTATTCCACCTTTTTGAATTCGTTATTACTGATTATATTCAAAGGAGATGTGTTTATCTCATCATAAGTCTCAAGTTGAAATCTTTTTTTATACTTATCAAGAGAATTTGCGAATATATTTGAAAAACAGTTTAAATCCTCTTTTGAATTTATTTCCTTAAATAACTCTGAGACTATTCTAGATATTTTATTATTTTCTAAATTTTGATTTTCTGTATTGGTGAAATTTTTCGAATTTCCTATATCACTGTTTTTCTTAAATGATATATTGTCGGAACTATTATTAACGAAGCCTTTAGAAATTATATTTCATCTCAGAGATAATTCAATTTGATATAATTAAGACCGGTCGGATATTTAAAAAAAAAGCCTCTCTAAATTTAGTAGAAATTTAGGGTTATCTAAATAAAAAATCTCCAGAACAGCAAAGATGTTTTTATCATTCAATTAAGTAGAAAACAGAAAAAAAGAAATATTAGATTAAAAAAATTATTTATACCTTTTTAGCTTACCTGTCGTAATTTTTCTGAGTGAAGTTCTTCTAGTTTGCCTTTGATTTCTGCATATTTTTCTTTATCGATCGGGAATTTCCTAAATAAGATTAATGCTAACCCAATTGCTACACTAGGGAAGATACACATTAAAACTCTTATACCAATTAGAGTAGCAATAGTCACCGATGTTGGATCATAAGTAGCCCATCCAACAGTAGGGAAAACAATTGCTATTGATAAAGCAACAGCTACTGTAGATAATCGAATTATCAATGCATTTACACCATAGTAAGCACCCTCACGTCTAATTCCAGTATTCGTTTCATCATAGTCTATAATTGTACTCATTACTATATCGCGTCCAAACATAATTCCTGCAAATCCAAATCCCATTAAGATGTAAGTAATGATTGCACCTATAATTTCCCAAATGAAAAGACTTGGAATTAAAGCAATTATCATCGATGCCAATGCCCACATATGACTTTTTTTTGCTCCCTTATTATAAAAAATTCTTCGCCAAATTAACGGCATAAAAACAATTGATGATATAAAAATTAATGCTAAAAACAACATTTGAGTGAAGGCACCTGTTATACCAATTATATATCCTAAGTAGTAGGTATTAATTATTGGAACTAATCCAAAAATAAACCATTGTGCGAAATTTACTGCCACATAATACTTAAAAGCTTGGTTTTTAAATGTTAGTTTTATAGATTTTCCTAGTGACGGAGCTTGTTGAGGATCCTTAGAATACTCTTTTCTTTCCTTTAAACCGAGTGTAATAAAAATTGAGGCAAAAATCGCTGCTAAAACAGCCATAATAATCGAAGCGGTTACGTATTGCATCTGTCTCGCAACTCTATCAGCCAGAGTTAATAACGGATCAAAAGCTATTAATTCTTCAATGAAAAATGATGGTAATAACGCAGCAAACAATAATCCTATGACGTTGAAAATTGCAACGTAATTATTAGCTTTTGCTCTTTGTTCTAAATCTTGGTACATTTCGGGAAATAAACTTGTCTGGTTTAAAGAATAAGCTGTATAAAAAGTATCAAATAAGTTTATTACAATAATAAAATAAATAAAACCTACAATTGGGTTATCAAGAGGGGCAGTCCAGAGTAGAATTATTAAAATGCAAGTGGGAATAATTCCTGCTATAATGTGGGGTTTCCGTCTCCCCCATCGCGTACTGGTACGATCAGATAAGTTTCCTAGTAAAGGATCATTAAATGCATTCCATACAGACCATAGAATGTAACCTATTATAACTAACCATACGTCTCCAATAACTAATGTATAGTAGAAATTAAATATATAAAATGTGAATATCTGATACGTCATAGTGTCAGCGATACCTGCGAAACTGTAGAATGTTTTGTATCGAAAAATAGTTCCAAATATATATGCTATATAGAAACAAAAATTAACAGGATTGAAGAGATTAAGAGTATATAAAAACAATAATTAAAAAAATAATAAAAAATTATATTAAATTAAAGATTGGAGCCACAATTAGGACAAAAGTTTCCTGTGGATTCTAATTTATGACCACAATAAACACAGTAGTTTTTTCCTTCTGTTGGTAAAGGTTCACTAATTTTTTTAGGTGGTGCGGTGTATTCAGTTGCTTTTTGATAAGCTATTGGTTGACCTAGAATAATTTGTCCTGATTCAGGATCAAAACTATATTGTACTACTCCCTGATTTCTTAGATCTAATAAAACCCGTAATAATATACTTGGTTTCATACCAATATCTAAAGCGATATGTTCAAGCTTATAGTTACCTTGGAAATTGCGTGAAGCTAGAGCATTTTTTACAATCTTTTTATATTTTGAGTTCCTGTAAAGTTGGTTAAATCCTCCTATAAAGATGAAAAATGCTGGTATAAAAAGCCAATATCCCCAACTAGCAAGTCCGATGAAGTCAACATTCAGAGTATTAAGAACAAGCGAAACAATACCCACAAAGAGGAACACACAACCTGTCGCAAAAGTTCCAATAGCTGCTTCATAAGATTCTTTATAATAATATCGATTTCTATACTTGTTATATTCGTCACTCATATTAATCCTTCTTTATCATATTCAATAATATAGAATTATAATATTTAGAAATAAAAATTCTTTGTTAATATTTTTTAAATAGTCCAATTTTTGTAAAGAAAAAAAAATCCTCCTCTATAAAGAGAGAACTTTTGAGAAGATTTTTTTCGAAGGGAAAAGAGATTAGCGAATGATTTAATTAGAAATTCTTCTCACATTCTCTCATATAGGAGAAGTTTGTTTAGAAAAACAATAATTATTTTTCAATATTCTTTTTAAACTCCTAACTTTTTTGTAAACTAGCATTTAATTCTATCTAATATATTATCCATAAAGTAAACATTTTCTTTCCCAGCCTCTTCTATTAATAAACGTGAAATTGATTTTTTAAAACTCCAAATTTCAATTTCTTTCTTAAGTTCTTTTAACTTTCTGACTACATCTAAAAAATCTGAATCCCCACTAACCAAAATTGCTTTATCATATGTATCATCTTCAGCTAATTCTACAATATCTTTATATATAAAAATATCAACTCCTTTCTGCTTTTTAACACCATTTGGGGAGATAATAATTGGTTTTGGTTGAATAATAAACCCTTGAGCTTGTAAATATTTCAGAAAATTGAGTTTTTTTGGTAAAATCTTATCGGGGATCCCCATATACATAAAAAGTCCAACTAAATGATGATTCCTTTTAAAAATGTCTTTTAACTTCAAATAATTAATCCGAATGTTTAATTTTTCGATATTATGAAATAAATTAGCATGATCAATGAAAATTATAACTCGCTTTCTTTCAAGAATTTGATTCACTCTTGGAATCCCTTTATATTTTCTTTTAATTTAATTAGGATGGAATTCTTTTTTCAATAACACTTCTAATATCCAATATAAAAAGGTGTATTTTTTTCAGAATTAGGAAGTGAGGATTTTGAAGATGAAATTGGACATTATTGTTCATTTCTGTCATCAACTAATTCATTTAACCAACTTGAATTTTCTTTTAAATTCTCATAAATATTCCTATCTCCAAAATCTCCTCTAAATTGATTTTTTTTCATTATAATAACTCGAATTTTCCAATTCTTTGATTTAATTCCAATCTTTAATGCGTCGGTTAATTCTATTTCACCACGTTTGGATGGTTCAAGTGTTTTTAATACTTTAAAAATTTCTTTTGAAAAAATAAAAATTCCAGAATTATTAAGTTTTGACTTGGATTTACCTTTAGGAGGCTTCTCAACAATATCCAAGCAGTAGTCATCTTTTATAGAGATAGCGGCTCCTTTAAACGGATCATCAGTATAGTTCGATACTAAGATGAAATTATTGTGTTCACGGTTGAAAAGGCTTAATACTTCTTCATATACAGAATATGGTACTAATATATCTCCCCATGTTAAGAAAAAATGTGAATTATCGATAATCTTTTCACATTCCAATAAAGCTCCTCCAGTACCATTTAACTCTTTTTGCTCGATATATTGAATTCTTATATTCTGATTCTCAACATCATTGAAATAGTTCAGAATTTGTTCCTTTTTATAACCTACAACTAAAATAAAATCTTTAAAACCAGCATAAATCAACCCATCAAGAATATACTCTAAAAGAGGTTTGTTATGAATTGGAAGCATTGATTTTTGGAATGTATCTGTGTAAGGTTTTAGACGTTTTCCATAACCAGCACATAGAATTACTGCTTTCAATATATATCAACACCATAACTTATTATTAAATATATTGATATTCACCAATTAAGGAAATATAATAAGGAACTCCTAGAGAATTATTTTTTTAAGAACAATTATATTATTCTGATATCACTGAAGTATTATAATTCTTTTTTTTTTTCCATTTTATAGATATTATTAATCTGATAAAAACGGCAACAGTATTATTAAAAGAAAAGATATTTATCTCTGAGTTTAATGATTTGCGATGTTCTGATTATTAAAGATGGATTACCACTATTATCTAAGAGTTTTTGTAATTCGACTAATATTAAAAACTTGTTTTCAGAAGTAGATAACTTAATAATGGTATCTGGTTTTTTTTCAGCGTTGAATTCATTTTCAGATTCATTTGAGGACTTAGGAACGATAAGTGAATTAAAACTTTCAAATAATAATTTGAAACTTTCTTTTCTAAAAGATAAAAACATTCCAGATTTAATTTACCTTGCAACATACGATAAAAAGTCTAATCATAATGAAGTACAAGAATTTTTACGAAAAGTTTCTCTCTCATTTTTAAAAGAATTTAATATAGATCAAATTTTAAAGTGGAATGGTAGATTAGACAGATTTAAATCATTTCATGCTATAATTGAACACATAGTTAAAGAGGATGAGAAAACCGAAAGTGCTAAATATAATAATCAAGTTGTTGATTGGATAAGAAGTTTTGAAAGGGAACCAGTTGAAATTCAAAAAAAACCATCTGAATCGGAATTTACAAAATCGACTCCTGAATATTATGATTATATACCTATATTCACTACTTCTAAAAGAATAAATCCAAGATATTATTTAACAGGAGAAAAATCATATAGGGTTTATGATCAAATAGATGGAAAAAAATCAATTACTCAAATATCTGACCAGTTAAATATTCAGCAAACTCAAGTTTATAATATCTGTAAGAATCTTATTAAATTAGGTTTTATTTCGTTGGATTAAATATCTGAAATTTAGTCTTAAACATCTATTTAATTCTATCTATAAATTTTTTACCACAAAACATGTTGTTCTGTTTTGTTACGCCCTCAATCACAAAGTTTTCTTCACTAGAATATTAATACCCTTACATTTTTATTGTAATAGAGTAAAATATCTTAATAGTAGGCGTTTTGGTGTAAAAAATTTCTGTATCCTCAATTAATCCTTCATCTTTAGACGCTCTTATAGAAGAGTTAAGAACCGCAACAGGAATGAAATTTGAGCATTATCAGAGGAAATTTCTTGAAAAGCGTATTGATTTTAGGATGAAGAACTTAAATCTAAATTACTACCAAGATTATATAAAATACATTCGTGAAAATCCAGTTGAAATTGATTTGTTTTTGGATAAATTCACGATAAACTATACTTATTTCTTTAGAAATTATAATATTTTTAAAAATTTTGAGAATTTTGTAAAATTTTATGTCAAACACACTAATAGACCACTTCGTATATGGTCAGCACCTTGTGCCACTGGGGATGAACCATATTCTATTGCAATGATATTGGACCAATTGAAGATTAATAATAAAGACTTTCCTGATTTCGAAATAGTAGCATCAGATATTGATCCTGCTGCTCTTAAAATCGCAAAAGAGGGAAGATATGGGGAATATCCCATACACGAGACTCCGGATATTTATTTAAAAACTTATTTTTCAAGAAATGACACCGAACTTGGGCCACAATTTAATCTTTCAGAAGATATTAAAAAAAAGGTTGAAATCGTTCAGGAAGATATTACTAAAGGGCATCAAAAAGGAGGAAAGTATGATATTATCTTTTGTAGGAACTTTTTTATTTATATAAATCAATTTGCAAGAGAAAAAGTTTTACAAACTATCGAATCACGGCTTTATGATGGGGGTTTACTAATCCTAGGAGGTTCAGAGACACTTCCCTCTAAAACGAGTAATTTTAAGTCAATAAATATGCGTGATCGTTTCTATATCAAAAATTTTTCTACTCAAAATACTACTTTTAAGAATAAGGTTTCCAATCTATTTAAAAATCATAAATTTTCTGAAATTGAGATTATTAAACCAATGGAAACAAATTTAAAACGGAAAACTGTTAAGGATGGTAATTCCATTCATAAAAAAGCACAAATCAAATCAATGTCAAAAGATTTTTCAAAACCAATAAATGTCTCTGGAAGTAAAATTACAAAAAGAATGGAGAAACCTGAAATAGAAATCGAAAATTTGAATAAACTTGAAGGTATAGAAACAGAAGTAAAGATTACTGGGATTGATATTAATAATGGAGTAAATGGAAACAGCTATAAAAGTCAAAATAACCAATTAAAAGAACCAATGAATAACAATATAAACGAGTCAAAAATCTCTGCCCTAAAGCATTGGGAAAAAAAGCTAAGACAGCGAGAACTGCTTTTAGAGCAACGTGAAAAAGCAATAGAGGAGAGAATTACATATATTGATGAAAAGTACAATAAAATAGAAAGAGAGAGAAAAAATTTAAATGAATTAGTTAAGGAACTTAAAGATAAAGAAGAAGAAGTTAAAGACCGCATAGAAATTTTAGAACACCTCACGAAACGAGTAGATCAGAGAGAGAGATTAATAGAACAAAAAGAAAAACAATTTGAACACCGAATTAGAAAAGCTGGAGATTATACTAGACAAATCTTATTAAATGAAGTCCAAATCAATTCAGGTTCAAAAGATCCTATAGAAAAAGAAGATAGTTTCAATGCGTATGAAGAAAAACGTATGGACCGTATAGATAAACCAAATGAGAAAAAAGAATTAAATATTCCTATGGGATATTATGGATTAATTAATTCTTTCGATAAAAATGAACATGCAACAAAATTTGTAATAAAAAATTTAGGATCGGGTATTTCTTTAATACTTAGAGATCCCCTTAACAATATTTTTGCTCTTTCCCATATATCATTACCATCTTCATCCGCCTCAAAACAGGGTTATCACTTTCTTTTTCCTCATACATTCGTAGATACGGGATTTAAAGATTTATACAATAATATTTTATTTCATGGAGGTAAAAAGTCTAATATCAGGGCTTTGATTGCTGGAGGAGCAAAATTATTTTTAGATTATGATATGACATATCAAGAAAATATCGATGCTGTAAAAGCACAATTAAAGAATCATGAAATAGAACTAGAAGCAGAAGATTTGGGAGGATTAAGTGAAAGAGAAATTATTTATGATACAATAAATGATTCACTTTATGTTAAAAAGACTTGGGAGTTTGAGTATAGAAAAATTAATTAAGATAACAATTAATTCTTAAAAATAAAAAATTCTTAATCATTGTTTCTTTAAGATTGTTTTCTCTTATGCTGGGTTTTTTTTCTTTTACGTTCGGCTTCTTGGATTTCGTCTTCTAGTGCATATAATTGCGAATTAGCTTTTCCTTGTAGTTTAAAATGACCAACGATTTTACTTTCTTCCTTATTTCCAGTTTTTGATACCTTTTCAAAAGACAATTCTATGGGTAAGTCTTGTTTCAAAGCTAAATTCACAAAGTTAATAAAACCAATATGTTTACTAGGTGAAATTGGGAATTTAATAGTTATTTTTTTATCCTTCTTGGATTTTGTTTTTAATATAAGACGCAATTTCAAGAGTGTTCAATCTCGTTATTGTTAAAATCATTTATTGATAAAATTCCAAAATAAAAAAACTATGCTATTTTATAAAGTGAAATATATTTTAATTTATCCTATAAAACATTATCAAACATGCCTTCAATATTTAGACTCAGATATATTTTTAAACCTCTAGTAAATCTAATAGCAAAAGGTTTAATCAGAATAGGGGTTACACCAAATATTGCAACAGTAATTATGTCTTGTTTTTCAATCCTAAGTTTTATAATTTTAGTGTTCTTTAGAAATCTTCTATGGTTTTCAATTTTTGTATTTATTACGGGAATTATGGATGGATGCGATGGAGCAATCGCCCGGATGACAAAAAGAACAACAAAATTTGGAGGTTTTTTTGATTCATATATGGATAGGATCTCTGAATTTTTTATATTTTTAGGTTTGTTTTTTTATACTCAAGATCAAATACTTTGGAATTATATTGATATGAAGCTCATTGTTTTAATATCCTTCTCCGCTTCCATTATGATAAGCTATACTAGAGCAAGAGCAGAAGTGTTTTTCAATGGTGATTTTGATATTGGACTCATGGCAAGATCGGAAAGATTATTTTACCTTGTTATAATCTCCATTATTAGTTTTTTTTATAATTTCTTTAATCTTTTCTTATTTGTTCTTATGTGGCTAGTTTTAGGAACATTTCTGTTCAGGATGATAAAGATCTATTATATAATAAAAAGAGAAAATAATAAAATTTGATATAAAGGGTATTTTTAAACTTAATCTTTAAAAAATTCTATTCTTATTCTATCCCCATCTTTTAAATCGAGTTTATCTCGTAAGAATGGAGCAGCTAAAACTTCAACAATATTTTTTTTATGGTGTGTTCTTTTAATTTTTAGAATAGCAGCATTTAATTTATTATCTTGATCATCTAAACGAGATATAACACAATTATAACAATCTACTGATCCATAAGTCCGTTTTACCAGACCTTCTTCCTTTTCTTCTTCCTTTTCAAACCCAATAATTCTAACAGGCATTCGATTTTTTAAATTTTCATCCAATAATTCTTTATTGAGATCACTTAATTGCAGATTTAATGTCCCGTAATAAGGAGTAAATCCTAGTTTTTTTTTAAATTGTTCATAATATTCTTTAATTCTAACATAATAACCTCCTTCTCCCATTCCTTCAGTGACCACTCCCACTATTAAGATTTCTTCAAGAATTTGTTTTAAATCTTTATACATTGCAAGCATGACATCAGCGCCCTTCTTTGTGATCCTGATTATTTGCTCTTTTCCTAAAATCTTTCGTTGGATCCAACCAATTTCCTCTAATTGATTTATTCTTCTAGAAGCTGTTTGTTGAGATAAACTAAGGATCTTGCCAAATTCAACACTACTTATATGAATAGATTTTCGGCTCCCAATAATTTGACAAAGATTATAAAGAGCAAACCAATTTGCATAATTTTCAGATGAAATTATATCTTTATCTTCCATAATATATCTGTTATTTTTTATTTACCTTTTCTTTTTCAAGAATTTTTTTTTTAATTAAACTTGAACTATGTAATTCATATTTATCATAATATTTTTCAAGTCTCCTAATCTCAATATGGTTTAATCCTTTTTCTACAAGCCCTTTTTTGAGTATTTCTATGCTATATTTTTGATCCGGTCCTAACAGAATAATATCTGGGTTGATTTCCTCAACTGTTTTGAGTGTATTATTATCACTTCTTCCTAACCTAGCATCTTTCACATGTTTTAAATTCCTTATTATTTCTAATCTTTGTTCTTGTGGAATAATTGGTCGTTCACCTGAAAATAGTTCACGATTTTTATCAGTAGCAACGACCACATATACATCTCCCAGTTTTGCGGCCTCATTTATAAGATAAATGTGCCCAGCATGAATAAGATCGAATGTACCCGCGACTAATACCTTTTTTTTTACTCCATTCATCTTTATTTCCTTAAATTTAAACTTTAGATAAATTTATTTAGTTTTAGAAATTGTTTTCAAAACACTTTTTCAAATCATCCATTTGTATTGCGAGAGAGATATCACCTCTTGTTTTTTCGATTAGATTTCTCGCGACATCTACTTTATGTCTTAAATCCTGAGTAATACCTGAAGGATAATCCAATGTAAATAAATTTGTATAGATCTCATCCATGTTTTCTAAAATAATATTTAAATCTTCGACTCGTGAATTTCTTATATTATCTAAAGCATATCTTCTCAATTCTCCAATAACGTCAGCTAAACCTAAAAGATAATTTAAAGGATTAATATTTAAATCAAAAGGTGATGGAATCTCTTCCTTTCTAATAATTGAATAAAATACAAGTGATTCAGCAAATTCTTGCTCCGGAGTTTTCAAATATTTGAAGAATATTCCGGGATTTTTGTTAACTAAATTAACTATATCTTTATGTTTACTCTTAACAACGTTTATTCGTTCATTAAAGTTATCAAACTCTTTTCTATGAATATTTTTTATAGCAATACTACATTCCCTAATTATTTCGCGAGATAATGCCAAAATCTTTTCCCTATCATGATATAATATCTCTAATAACTCACTTATGTCTGAAAAAGCTTTTTTAAGATTCATAATAATAGAATTTAATTTCAATAATAATTAATTTGAATTTTGAATATAATTATTTATCAAAAGTAAGAAAAATATTTAGAATTTATTATAAAGTATTGGTTAAAAGACTAAAATTAGTGTTTATTATGAAAATCTTACTAATTCACTCTCAAGATGTAGAAGTCGTTAAAAATAGAGAGGCGACCAGTAATCCTCAAGAATTTTCAGAGGATATTATAAAAATGGAAGGCTTAATTCTTGTTTGTTTTGTTTCTGTAGAGGATCAAGACACTTATGACACTAATTTAATAGCTAAACAAGGAGCAGAGGAAATCGTAGCCGCAATATTACAAATTACTGGATTTCCAGAAAAACTTAGAGAAAAAAATGAAGATATAAGAGAATATAATCAGAAGATTGAGAAAGGAGAAATAAAAGGAAAACCAAGAAAAATTATAGAACTTACTAAAGATCGTGATATATATCGCGTTGATAAAGTCTTAATATATCCATGGGCTCACTTAAGTAAGTTTCTTAGCAGCGATCAAAATGCTATGGAAGTTTGTCCAAAAATTGCACATAATTTAGAAGAGAAAGGAATAGAGGCAAGATTTTCTCCCTTCGGGTGGTATAAATCATTTAAAATTAATTGTATTGGACATGAAATGGCTGAAATGTATAGAGATGTAAAATTAGCGATAAAACCAGAAGAGCAAGTTAAAAACTCAGTATTTAAGATTATTACTACATCGGGAAAGGAATTAGATCTACAAATTGGTGATAAGAATGAAATTTTATTTCCTACCGAAATAAAAGATCAAGATTTTCATTCATTTTTAAAATCTGAATTAGGTTCAAGAAAAGTTGATAAAGCAATTGAACCTGTTCATATAAAATTAATGAAACAATTTGAATTAGTGGATTTTGATCCCAATACTGACGCTGGAAATTTAAGATGGTATACAAAAGGAGTCATTATGAAAAACCTAATCAAAAATTTCATAGAAGATAGATTAATAGATTATGGGGCAATACTTATTGATACTCCAATTATGTACACAGTTAAAAAAAAAAAATTAACTGCACAAACTGCTCGATTTCCAGCGAGAAGCTATTGGCTTGAATCTGGAAAAGATAGATATCTCTTAAGATATGCTAGTGACTTTCTTTTATTTGATTTATTCTCCCAAATGAATCTAAAACCTCACTATCTTCCATTAAGAGCATATGAGTATGAACAATATGATTTTCGAAGAGAACAAGAAGGTGAGTTATCAGGTTTAAGACGATTACGTGGTTTTATCATGCCAGATCTGCATACACTTTGTAGAGACATTGAATCTTCTGTAGATGAGTTTATCAAACAATATGAATTGATTAAAGAACTTGAAAAAGACTTAGGGATCAAAACTTTTGTCATTTTTAGAGTGACAAAAGAATTTTATTCTGAAAATAAGGATTGGATTATTAATTTAATAAAAACAGAAAAAGATCCAGCATTATTAGAATTATGGGACCAAAGATATTATTATTATGTTTTAAAATTTGAGAGAAACGTATTATCTAATCAAGATAAGAGTGCTACCTTAGCTACAAATCAAATAGATGTTGAAAGCTCGTTAGAATATATGGTCGACAATGATGGTGTAAAAAGGGAAAAATATAATATTTCTTTCGTTGACACTGATGGTCAAGTAAAATATCCTATTATTCTCCATAATTCTCCAACTGGTGCTGTGGAAAGAATCTTATGGGGTTTGATCGAATCTGCGATTCGAAATAAAGATAAATTAGTCCCAGGATTCAAAACCTGGTTGTCACCAATACAGGTAAGGATTATAACTGTTAGTGATGAACAGAATGAATATGCTGAAAAAATTTTAAATATAATTAATGGGGAAGAGTTTAGAGCAGATTTTGATGATCGAGAAGAAACTGTAGGGAAGAAGATCAGACAATCTGAAATAGAATGGATACCTTATACGATAATTATTGGTAAAAAGGAACAGGAGAATCAAACCATATCAATTAGAAAGAGACTGATTGGTGAACCATTTGGTCCAAAAAAACAAACCTCAGAACAGATAAATAATGTGAAATTAGATAATTTACTAGAAATGCTTGAAGAAGATACAAGAAATTTTCCAAAATATAAATTGCCAATACCTTTCAGAAGGATCTCGACAAGAATTTATTTTAGACGTTAAATAAACTCTTAAAATCTATTAAAAAATTATTTATGCGATCTGTTATTTTAAGCATAAAGAACCTATTTTTATTGTTATGAAAGTTAAGGCTATTATTTTTGATTTAGGAGGGGTAATTATAGATTTAGATTTTTCTAACTTTTATAATAGTATAATACTTCAATCTCCTTTAAATAAACCTCAAACACCTATCATGTTAGAGTTTTTTAGACAATCTGATATGTATCATCAAGGTAATATGACTGATGATGAATTTTATCAACTTGCTTGTGATCTCCTCCAAGTCTGTATGGTAGATCAATCTGATTTTTTTAATGCTTTTAATAGTATTATATCTGGTTATAATACTGAAGTTACAGAAATAATTAAAAAATTACGAGATAGTAACCAATATAAGCTACTTGCTTTATCTAATGTTAATTCCAGCCACTGGGATTTTATATTAAATAAAGGATGGGAATTTATTGATTGGTTTGATGAATTGATTCTGTCTCATGAAACTCATTTAATTAAACCTAACCCAAAAGTCTTTGAATATGCTATTAAGAAAGCAGGTTGTAAATCTAAGCAAATAGTCTTTATAGACGATGGGTTGAATAATATAAAGTCAGCCAAAGAATTAGGTATAACAGGTATAAAATATACTAATTCAGTAGAATTATTGAATGAATTTAAAAAATTAAATATTATTAAAGAATAGTAGGAATAGATTTACTTATTCATTTATATCTTGAAGACATGCTTTTGCGATCATTTCAAATGCAATCTCGACATTTTCTCCTGTTTTCGCTGATGTCTCCATATATTCGCAACTCAACCTTTTAGCTAAATCTTCTGCTTCTTCTTGATCAACTTCTCTTTCTAAATCAACTTTATTTCCTAAGAGTAACATAGGGATAGTTTTTTTTACTGTTTTTTTAATTGAGCTTACCCAGCCTGGAATTTTTAAAAGAGTTTGACTAGAGGATAAATCAAAAACACCAAGGGCAGCATTACTCCCTTTAAAATATATTGTTCTAAGCTTATGAAATTGAGGTTGGCCTCCAATATCCCATAAAAGTAAACGGACATTCTTGCCATCGAGTTCTACATCCTTAATAAGAAAATTACTTCCTATGGTTTTTTTAAGATCATCACTAAAGTAATCCTTAATATACCGCAATAAGAGAGATGTTTTCCCTACCCCACCGGGACCAAAGAGACAAATTTTAAATTTATATTGAGAATCTGGACTCATCTTTAATTTCCTCAAATAAGATTAATATATAAGGTATCTATTTGAAAGTTAATTAATAAATTTTTAATTATTATGAATTAACTTTAATAATAATTAATTCATCGCTTATTATTATCTTAATATCTTTTTAAAATATTTATATCTTTATAATATAGCCTTATTATTTTTTATTATACTCCAAAAGAGATCTTATTTACGGCTTTTTCTTCTTTTTTCCGCCACTTCCGATTTTTCTCACAATCCACTCCGGCGATCCAACACCACCAAAATATTTCAACCAAATATACATAATTAACCCCAAAAAACCACAATAAGCAATCCAGACAAAGACATACATCCAAATTGGAAATTGGCCACTATATAAGGGTAAGAATAAATATTGAATTAAGAAAAGTGAAAGACTCGTTTTTCCGTAAAATAAGAGTAATTTTACAACATCATTAGTTTTATTTTTAATATCGATAAAGTAAAAGCATATCGCTATAAGTAAAAAAGCAACACCTAGATTGTAGAACATATTTTGACCAGTACATCTTACCATATACATTGGCATTGCATCAAAATGATAATAATCTTGCATGTTAGCAATCCGCAATAAATCAATATGTAAATATTCCGAAAGCACAAGTACCCCAGGAGCTGAATCAGTTCCAGGAATTACTCTTGCTAATCCAGTTTCCCAAATGTTTAAAGTAACGCCCCTGGGAATAATTATAAATATTCCAATTACAGTAAATACAATACCGTAAATAAGGAATATTCGAAATAATTTGTAATAAGCTTGTTTACTCCCTTTTATCATTGCATCGTGAAGAAACTCCCCAAATATAGTAGACATGAAACAAATTGCTAAGAATGGTAAAATTGGTGCTTGAGGAAGTGGAGAAGTTATAAAAAAATGTAGGATATCAATTATTATGTTTGCATCCTGAAATTCATAGAGGAGATCCCGAATCCATGGAGAAAAGTAAATAATTAATACACCAATTACTGCTCGGGTAATTTTGTTGAATTTTATAGCATAGTAAGAAAAAATTTGAGAAAATCCAATAAATACTAGAATGTTCCATCCCCATAAATTAAAAGGGAAATCGACTGAAACACCTGAAGTTATTAATGACATAGGATTGAAGAGCATACCTATAACAATAATTACTCCTCCGCGTATAAAAATCCCATTACGAACTGCTTTATCAGATACCAATTCCTTTTTTCTTTTAAGGCTGAAAACAACACTAAGAGCGGAAAGAAAAACAAATAAAGAAGGGCCTAGAACATCCAGAAAAGCAAAAACAAGTCCATAAGCATACACCCAATCACTGTCCAACCAACTAATAGCACCATGAGCTAATATTATAAAAACAATAGCAGTTCCTTTAACAAAGTCTATTGAAGCAATACGTTTTGATGTATCATTACTAATATCATTATTAAAAAGTTCTTCCTCAATTTTCATCGACATTCTTGATCCTACTCATTTTAATAAATAAAAGAAACTAATACTTCACTAAGTAAAATTCTATATTAGTAATTTTAAATTTTAGACTATTTAAAACCTTTCTTTATCATTGAAGTTGGTATGGTCTATTAGTAAAACCTCTGTTCTTAAAAAGAAATCGTTACAAATCTTCTATAAATTTGATCTATTTTGATTCCTATAATAAATAATTAAACAGTAATAGAGTAAAATCATCAAAATTAAACCACCGATGTTAAAAGGAAGGAATTGATAGGTTAGATAAAAAATTCCCCAGAAAGTGACCATAAGGATTCCAAGAAGATAATGAAGATACTTGACCATTTTATAATATCTGAATTTCTTATTAGTGAGAAGAAAAAAAATCAAAAATGGAGTTAAAACTACAATATGATGGGGCCAAGAATCAAAATAAACAATTAGTAATACTACAAGTCCAACTAAATAACCATTGATTAAATTAAGTGGGTGGCTCTTATCTTGGATATATAAAAAGTATATAGGAATTAATGTTGCTAGCGTTATTATGCTAAAAACTAAAAATCCACTAATTTCCAGATTGATTAATTCGAAGAAAATTAAAACAATCCTTGTAAGACTAAATGATGGATTTATTTCGATACTTCCTTCAATAGCGTATGTATATTCACCAGTTAGGTTAACACTAATAAAATCAGCAAACATCTGAGGAAAAATTAAAAAATATATCCCTGACAACATTATTAAAATAACGGATCCTGATAACCGAATAAAAGTTCTTCTAATTTTTAAAATAAATCTCTTGTTTTTTCTATTATAATTAAGAACCAATAGAAATGGTAATAATAGAATTAAAGTGGGGCGTATCATTATTCCTAATCCTAGTAGAATCCCCCCAATAAAATCATCCTTAACATTTCCTTTCAAAAAATACAGTAATGAAGAGAGAATAAAAATGCAAACTACAATATTGATCTGTCCTAGGAAGTAATTCATAAATTGAGGTAATAATATTAAAAAAACTCCAAATTGATGTAGTATAGATTCATTTTCTTCCATATTAAAAATATCTTTAAAGGAATTAAGTCTATTATCCAAATTAGATTTATTAGATAATTTATTGAAAGTTTGAATGATTTTGTATAGTAAGTAGATAACTAGAATGTTAAGGAAAAAGTTACTTATCTGAAAAACAAAATAACCTATTTCTAATCCCATCAATGAAAATGGAGTAAAAAAATATGCTGAAATTGGAAAATATCTGAACGGAAACGGCGATAGTGAGGTATTATATAAATTGGGTAAATCAAGAATAACATTCCTCCCAGCATAATAAAATGAAAGAAAATCATTTTCATTCATATTCATGAGAGGACTATCCAAAAAATAGAAAAAGATAAATGTTAATATCAAATAGAAAAGATTTACTATACAAGCTATTAAAAAGAACAGACGTGTCTTATACATTAGAATTCGTGTGTTAAAATTGTATTAGTGATTTGAAGAATTTATTCATCTCCACCATCTTTACTCAACTTTTTCATAAAATCTTCCATTTTCTTTACTTTCTCGCGTTTCTTAATTTTTGCATACATCTTTTTCGTAGTTTTCTTTACTGCTTCGCCTGATTTTTGACCTATCCTACCTAATTGTACCATTAAATACTCAGGAGACCCTACACCTCTTCCATATTCCATCCAAATATACATGAAAATTCCAAGAAATCCTATATATGAGAGGCTTACTATTAGAAAGAAGGGTATATTGAATTGACGAAAAAACAAGGGGATAAACAAGAAGTGTATCAGAAACAAACTTAGGGAAGTTTTTCCGAAATATATTAACATATTGGTGAAATTATTGGATTTTTTCTTGATATCAATGAAGTAAAAGAAAATCGAAATAATCAATAATGCTGCTCCTTGGTTATAAAACATATTAGCGCTTGTTCCTCTTATTAAAAAATTTGGCATTCCGGGTATTACATAAAAATCTTGAAGGTTAGCATATATTAAATTTACTAAATGAGGATATTCTTCTAATCCACCAATTACAGAAGCGGGTGTTTCTAAAGTCCATCCAGGTTCCCATACAAGGACATTTAAACCATCAGGATAATACGCAAAAATCCCGATTAAAATAAAAATGATACCCCATACAAAAAATATACGGAACAAACCAATATATGCATCGCTAGTACTTTTGTTCATTGCTTCGTAAATATATTCTCCAAAAATCGTGGAAATAAAAGAAATAGATATCCACGGAAGTAAAGTCAAATGAGGAGTTGGAGAAGTAATAATATAATGTAGAATAATCCATATTATATTTCCATCTTCTTTACCTAAATACATAACAGCTCTTAGTGTAGGAGAAAGTACGATTATTATTATTCCTATAATTATACGCCAAGATTTCCTTATTTTTAAAATATAATAAGAAAAAATTTGAGATACTCCAATAAATGTAATTATATTCCAACCATATATTGCAATCTGTAACCCTTGACCAGGCTCAATAACCACGATATTAGTGATCATTCCAATTATTATCATTACAAACCCACGGGTAAAAACTCGATTTCGAATTATTTTGGGATGTACTAACCCTTCTTTTCTCTTAATACTAAATATCACACTGAGTGCAGAAAGGAATACAAACAAGGAAGGGCCTAAAATATCTAATAAGGCAAACATTAATCCATATACATAATATGATTCGATATCAAGCCAACCACTTGCCGTATGAGCCAATATTATAAAGACAATAGCAAAGCCTTTTACAAAATCAATAGAAGTAATTCTTCTTGGTGAAGCATAATCTTTTATATCTTCTAATGGAATTTCTTGTCGTAAATAATTGAACAAATCAATTGATTCCGTTTCAATTTCTATATCGGTTTGAGACGCCATTTTAACTCAAATCATTATTATGATTAATCTTGAAATATTAAGAAAAATTAAAATTTTCTAAATTTATTTTAATATTATTCTTTTTGAATTTTTATAATTTTTCAATTTTAACTAAAAATTTTTATGAAATTTCATGGAACTCAAGAAATATATTAATGCATATATCATTGGTCTTATTGGTTCGCTTGTTTTAATCTTATCTGAATTTTTTACATGGTTCACTGAATATAATTTAATTCAGTTATACGTTCTCTATAGTATAACTCCTATAGAAGACTCTTTTCTATATCTATTTCCATTATTAAGTGGTAGTATTTGTTTAATTGCTAGTATTTTAGTTTTATATAAAATTGATTTAAAAGTTAAATCCGTTATTGTATTTCTTGTAGGATTAGGATTTTTTGTGGTATTTTTTATTGATTATATTATTCAAGAGATAGCATCTTTCCCTAATCCAGGTATAGGCTTCTATTTAGGAATTGCTGGATTTCTTTTGATATTAATTAATATATTGAATATGTTATTGACAATAGAAAAACGAACGGAAGGTAATTAAGAATTTCAAATAAGTCCAATGAAGCTGAGAAAGACTTAAATGGACAAGATGCTGAAGCAAGTTATTATTATGCATTAAGTCATGATATCCGGAGAAAAATAATAAAGATTATTGGAGAAAACGAATTTAGTACTTTTACTAAACTTAAAAAGGAACTTGGGGTAAGTACTGGAACAATATATCATCATTTAGATACTCTATCAGAATTAGTAGAACAAAAACAAAATAAGAAGTATTATTTGAAAGAATTGGGAATTTATGCCTATAATTCTTTAAAAAATAATGTTGAAACAATTAGGACACCAGATTTTGCACATAGGGAATTAAAATCTCCAATTTTACGTAAATTGCTGTGGATTACATCAAAAAGATTTATCCAATTTGAAAAAAAGGATAAAAAATACTCAATCCTCATTTCAATAGCAATAGTCATTTTAGGAACCATTTTTTGTGCATTAAATGGTTTTTACTCATTCTTATTATTTTTTATGGATATTAGTCAATATAATTTGAATTTATCTTTTCAGATATTAATCAGTTTAAGTTTTATGGTAAATTTTTTTATATATTTTATAATAATTGAATTGATTTCTCGATTTCTTTATAAAAAGAATGAAAGTGTCGTAGACTTTTTAGTTTCTTTTGCCATAATCCTATATCCTATGATTTTTTACCTTATTATTCATTTAGTATTTAATTTTTTTGATTTATTAAGCTTAAGTCTATTCAATTTATTAGATAAGGTTCTACTAATTATTTTTCAGGTCTGGTCATTATGGTTATTATCATATAGTTTATGCGTAAAAAAAGGATTAAAAATCGAAAGCAGTCTAATAATTTCACTTTTACTTCATTATGGAGGCTTTACTTTAATATTAGTTTTTTTGGTTTAAGGATAATAAAATTCAAATTCTCTATTGTCTGAATAATTTCATTTAGTCTTATTTTTGACGAATCTAAATCCTGCGTTTGAGTAGCAACAAAACAGGAGAATTGATTATTTTCATTAAGCGAAATAGGAGGAGTAACAATTTCAGGAATATATTTAATTAATTCAGGTATCAAGTCATCATGCCTTAGATTTTTTTTATCAATATTTTCATAGACAAAATCAATACGTGTGAAGTAAGAACATTTGTTATTCCCTATTTGAAATTCATTGATATTTTTAATCTTAGAATTAAAAATTAGTTCAGCACAATTGAAATTAAGTATTTTTCTTAAACCTATATACGATGTGGTTAATCTAGGATTTATTTCAATAAAAACAGCAGAGTGGTTAATATCCTCTATGAAATCAATACCAAAGTAACCTTCAATTTTAAGATTATTTAATTTATTGATAATATATGATATCTGATTGAAAAGTTCTTTATGATTTTCTACAGGGGTATACCCTCCAAGATACTCAGATTCTTTATTCTTGATATCAATATTTTGAGCATTAATACTCAAAATTAATGGATTTATATGTAAATTTGGGGATCCTACCAAAGATATGCTTAAATTTCTTCCATGAATAAATTCTTGGAGAATATAATTCCTTTTTTTTTTAAAATCTGGAGGATATTCCATAAAGAATTTTAGTATTTGAGATTTTTTTTCAAAATAGTGAACGGATTCCGCTCCAACTCCATCTTCAGGTTTAATAACAATAGGAGTTTTTAAATTTCTAAATTTCTGAACTATGAACTCTAGGTCTAAAGTTTTCTTTTTGTATGGTATTTTATAAGTCTTGGGAGTTAGAATTTCATTTTTTTTAAAGATTTTATAAGAAATGATTTTTGATGTCCCATGTTTAATTCCTTTTAGATTTGTGCTTAAAATAATTTTGCCGTAACTTTTAATAATTTTTGTTAATTTATAAAGAATATTCGAAGTTTCGGGAGCGATAATAAACACATACTCACAAATCTTTATTAAATCCTTAAAATATTTTATATAATTCTCATTTTTTTGTATCTTTATTATATTATCAGCTTGGAGAAATTTGGATAGAAAGCTAATCCTATAATCTAGCATTGTATAAATCTCAAAATCTAATAAACTAAAGTCTTTAGTTATAGATCTTAACATGCCAAAGCCTTCACAAAGAAGGGAGGTGGGAATTGTAGTGTTTGAAAAACCACCACCAGAAACATATTCAAAAATTAATAATTTATTCTTATTCAATTTCTACTGAGATCTATTAATTTTTATTTAAAATTATTGAATATCATTGTGACTTATAATTCAAAATTCTCAAAGGATTTAAAATTTTCATCAAAAGATTTTAAAGGAACTATAAAATAATGTTAAGTAACTAAAATTTATTGAAAAATTGCTGGTTCTGATATGATTTTTGATGAAGAAACCATGAGAAGAATAAGGTATCTTCACTTTAAAACTAAACATTTAGAAGATGCTTTAGAAAAAGAAGATGAACAATTTAGTCCGGATGATTTAAATTTAATATTGGAATATACTAAGATTCTAAATATAAATTATAAAAATGAAAATCACCAAGAAGTATTAAAGGAATTAGATATAACTCCAAATTTTTATGATCCTAAAGCAAATAAGGAAATAGAAATTCAAGACATTATGTTTGAATGTTCACGTGCTTTATGGATTATGGCAAAAGCTTATTCCCAATTATCTGAAAAATATGAAGAGGAAGAAGAATGGGAAAATGCAATTATATCTATGACAGAATGTAGTAAAATTTATAAGACATCTGCTTATTTTAGTGCAGCTGTCGTACATCAAAAAGAAAAGGGAGAAATTCTTAGTTCTGAGAACCTTGAGTTAAATTCAGAAGAATCAAGAATTATTGCTCAAAGTATTGCTGCATTGCGAGAAGAAACCAATAATAACATTTATTTTTCTTCAAAACTATATGCTGGTCTTAGTATGTTATCAAAGCGATTATTCTATTTGAAAAAGCATGAAGAAAAAAAGAAACAACAAATTAGAGCTCAATTTCATTATGATATGGGAAAGGCCTGCTTTCTTAAAGCTCGGGCTTCCTTAGAATCTTCAATCACAACAATTAATAAAGAGAAAGTCTCAAAATTGCAACAAAAAGCTTCATGGTATTTCCTAAAAGCTAGAGATATTTGGGAGGATATGTTAAATACTTTATCACTTTCAAGCGAAGAAAAAGAAAATGTCGAATTGAATTTATCTATTGTGAAAGATAATCTAAAAGAAAACGATTTAGAGCAATTAGATTATGAAGAAATAAAAAAGATACAAGATCCCGAACCAATTATTATTATTCCAGAAAATTTAGCCCCTTTTGTTCCAAAAAGTATAATTTATCTAACCAAATTTGTACCAAAAGATCTGAATATCAAACGATTTAAGTCATACCAAAAAAAGAAATTAGAAGAAAAAATTCCCTATAGCAGAAAAGAGAAATTAATTGATCAAAAAGCCGGGGTTGTACGGACTATAAATGAATTGAAATTATTAAAAGAAAATAATGAAATTGAGATCGAAAAATTTGCTGACCTTATGGAGAAATATTCTACAAAATTAAAGATGATTGATTCCGCTATAGAGAAATTAGCTAAAAGATAAAAAAATAACAAATTACTATTACATATTTTTATTTCATTTACCTATATAGGTTACTTTCCTGTTTTAATATATTTCTTACGATCAATTTCAATTTTAGTATCCCTTCGAGATTCTTCCTGGAAATTAATATCATAAACTTCTTTCAGCACAACACCAATCATGATTATTTCCATAAGGACAATAAGGCTTATCATTAAAGTTTCTAAATTATGTAAATCTATAAATATTAGGATTGTAAATATAGAGACATGTGGGAGATAAATTAAAGTAACAATTCCTATATTTTTAATAAATCTAATTATATTTTTAGTTTCTAATCTAAGAATTTTTTCCATCTTAATAACATTCCATAAATAATACATAGAAAAAAAAATATTCACTATACATAAGATAATTATAATAGTTGTTTCTTGAGTTTGAACTCCTGTATAAGGGTTTAATACAATTGAACCAATCAGAAGAGTTATTGAAAATATAAATATGATCAGAGATAGAGATAACACTCCATCATGGAACTCTTTAAAATCCAATATTCTACCTCTATTTTATAAATATTATAAAATTTGAATCCATATTTAGAATATAATAAAGTATTAAGTTATTTTATATTCATTAATTAATTTTAAAATGGATATTTTATGCCGAATAACTTTGATGATTTTGTGAGGAACCTCCAAAAAGAAATAATTCAAAAAGAAATCAAGGATCATAGCAAGAAAATTGTGGAATTATGTCATAATCCTCAAAATTGGGGAAAACCTCCAAAAGAAGAAATAACAGTATCAGAAGAAAGACGAGAGGGCTTGAAAGATTATTTTTTAGGGTTGTACTTAAAAATTGAGAATGATGTAATAATCAAGGTTAATTTTATAACTGATGGATGTGGGGTTATGGTTGCTACAGCTTCTCAATTGACAATATTAATCACAGGAAAGTCAATTGATTTTGCTAATAATTTGAAACCTGATTATTTAATTAATGCTCTAAATGGGATACCTCCTGATGAAATCCATTGTATTAATCTAGCCCTCAAGACATTGAAAAATGCTATCAAAAAATATAATGACTTTAAATAATTAAGATAAAAATGAAGAATTTGGAATTTGAAAATGTTGATATCCCTATAAAAACAGATAATATTATACTGAAAGGAACAATATATTATTCTTCAGAAACCCCAATAAAAGCTCCATGGGTTATAATTTTAGCGGGATTTCTGGCTCATCGGGGTAGTGATTTTGTTAAAGATTTTATTAGTAGATTTGTGAGAGAGAGATACTACGTTTTATCTTATGATTATCGAGGTCATGGAGAGAATATAAACAATATTGATAAATTTGAACTCTATAAATTGACACCAAAAATATTTTCAGATATTTCTGGAGTTGTAAGTTGGGTTTTAGAGAATCAATCTAATAGACTTTTAAAAGAAAATATTATCCTTTTTGGAAGAAGTTACGGTGGTGGTATTGTCTTAACATATGGTTTTATAGATGCAAGAGTAAAATGTTTAATAGCCCTTTGTGCTAGATATGACTATTCAACAGTCCAATTAAGAATTCCTGATGATCTTAAAATTAATATGTCAAAAGTAATAAGTCCAAAGTATTTTCTAATAAATAACCCAAGAAACAATGAAAGAGTCCTTCTAGCACATTGTAAAGATGATAATAGAATTCCATTTAGCAATGTTCTTGAAATTAAGGAGCATCTAGGTTTAAGGGAAGAAAATGTGTTAATATTTGAAAATGGAGGTCATTCATTTGAGGGTCATAAAGATCATATATTTAACCGAATTATAGAATTCTTAAAAGAAATATAAGAAAGGAAATAATAATTTATATATCAATTATCATATTAATTGGTGAGATTTTTGAAAAAAATAGTGATAGTAGGACCAGCATCACAAATCCTTGGAGTTAAAATAGCGCAAGAACTAGGCATTGAATCGATAAATACAGATATTAAAAAATTTCCCGACGGTGAAAATTATCTTAGAATAAATATAGAAGATGAGACTATAATAGCTGGAAAGGAAGTAATTATAGTACAATCTACAGGGCCAAGTGCTAATGCTGATCAAAATGCTAGGCTAATGGAACTTTTTATGATGATCGATTCAGTTAAACGTATGGGTGCTGCAAAAATTATTGCCGTTGTTCCCTATTTGGCTTATACACGACAAGACAAAATATTTAGACCAGGAGAAAGTCAATTTGCAAATACGATTATCGCTATGATCAATAATCTTGGGATTGATGAACTGTATTCAGTTGATGTTCATGCCCCAATTGTATTAAATGAGTGCACATGTAAAGCGATTAATATAGATTCTATGAAATTACTAGCTGATTATATTAAATCAAAAGAAGCTCAAAATATAGTAGTTGTAGCCCCAGATAAAGGTGCTGTTGAAAGATCTAACGCTTTTGCAAATTATTTTGGTGAAAATGTTTCTGTTGAAGTATTTGAAAAAATAAGAGACGTTAAAACGGGTGAGATAAAAATGAGTGGTGCTTTAAATCTTAAAAATAAAAATGTTGTTATTGCGGACGATATTATTTCCACAGGGGGTACAATGGCATCTGCAATTAAATTAGCAAAAGCCAGTGGTGCTGAGAAAGTTTTTGCGGTAGCAACTCATGCATTATTATTGGGACAGGCAAAATTTAGGATTATTAAAGCAGGTGCCGATGAAATTATTGGAACAGACTCAATTGATAATGAAGTTTGTAAGGTTTCATTAGCTAAAATTATCGTTGATTACTTAAAATGAGTATTAGGATAAAAAATTAATCCTGAACAATTTCTAACACTGTATTTCTTGTTTTTTTCTTTAAATCCTCAATAGTAAAATCATTATGTATTATATAGTCCGCAATTTCTAGAACCTTATCAAGCCCAAATTTAATTTCTCTTTTATCTCGTTCTTTTAAATCATCAATACTCTTTGGATCATCACTTCGATTTCTTTCAAACAAGTGTTTAAATCTTTTTTCTTCGGTAACAACAATAGCTATAATTGGGAATTTCCAATATTTTCTAAAGACACTGACTTCAGAAAGAGACCTAACTCCATCAACAAAAATTATTTCTTCATTCTTTTTTTTAATTAATTCTACACATCTTTCAGCGATTATGGCCGGTCCATTTTTTTCACGAAGTTCCTTAGCGATTTTTCCAATATTATTTCCGGAAGGATCTAAATTCCTTTTTTTAACTTCATTACGGACAACATCACCCATAGTCACAACAATCCCTAAATCTTCAATTGCTTCAATTGCAGTTGTTTTACCAGAGCCAGGAAGACCGCAAATTGCTATTACTTTCATTTTTAAATTAAATTTTCATTGAATATAATTTAAATATTTTAACTTTGTTTAAGTTCTATATAGATTAAGAAATATAAGAAATAAATTTTATATAGTATCACATAACGTAGCATTTAATGCAAAAGTTATGAAGGGAAAAAAAAAAATAGATCCTTTTAAAACTCCAGTACTTTTAACTGCAAAAGCATATGAAAGAATAGTAGGGTATGCTATAAGATACGCTAATGAGGATCAAAATCCGGAAAAATGGCGTGAAGTATATGGTATATTAGTAGGCTCTATTGAAGATAATGCAAAAGTCATAGTAAAAGACGCAATTCCAATGGTTGTAGGTAGTAGAGCAGGAGTGCAATTTGAAAATAAGCAGTACGTTGATATGTCTCAAATTGACGCAACTGTCTATGAACGTTCAATTCAGGATGAAAAAAACGATTTTATAATAGGCTGGTTTCACACTCACCCAGGATTTGGGTTTTTTTATAGTCCAATCGATTGTATGACTCAATTAGGTTATCAGATCCCTAATCCTTACGCAGTAGGTTTAATTTTTGATCATTGCAAAAAAGAATCTGATTTACATTTTCTGGGAATCGCAGGTTTAAGATTAAAAGACCCTGAATTAGGCATTTCCTCATCCTATGATTTAATAGAAATGAAGTATGAGTTAGACGGAAAAAAAATGGTACAGAGAATCGAATCTGTAATAAAGGATGTCAATAAGAATATTGAAAAAGTCTTGAAAGAAATTAAATATATCAATGAAGTACTTCGTAAAAAGGCGCTAGCTCAGTTACAAAGGAATTATGGCTTAATTTTAGTACCTAAGGAAGATATTGTTATTACTGACGATGAAAAAATGGCTGTAGACGATGAAAAGTTTTTATATGAATGGGATCCTGAGTTTTTTAAAAAATCTTTCCGAATTCCTAAATTTAGAGAAAAAATAGAGAATTTAATTGCTTCGGCTTATGATGAATTAGACGGCCTATTCGAAAAAAATGATAAGGATAAATACAAGGTTAGAAGAGAAAAATTGATTAAAAAAATTGAAAATCTGTTAACAAAACCAAATGAATGGTATGATAAATTAATGGATGATTTTTCAAAACGAATTGATATTATTTTTCCATATTATTCTTTTTTAGATACTGATGAGAGAAAGGTTATTGAATACTTTGAAGAGAGAAGCTCTGAATATTTTAAGATTTTAGATGAATTAAATAATAGATCGAAATTAGATTTAAAAGGATTTGGATGATTTTATTTTGTTATGTAATTATCAAACTTTAAAAAGATAAAAAGATATAATCAAATTAGAAACGTTAATTAAATTTTATATAATTAATACGATTATTAAGAAATAGCTTCTTTTTAATAAAAGTATAAAATTTTCACGGTTATTGATATTCATGGTTCATGAAACTACAATTATAATAAGACATAGAAACGATAAGGAGAAATCTATTAAAGACGCGATTTTTGCATTTTCTGGGGGGAGAAAGTCACTATTAATAAAGGGTGAAGGAGAAGAAATCAGTACTGCTGTAGAAGTAGCTGAAATTTTAAAAAGTCGTATGTATCCTAGATTAGAAATTGCTAATGTGTCTTTGGGAAGTCGTCCCTACTTTGATAATAGAGCACGCAGATACCAGAATAGGAACAATAAAACCAATAAAAAAAAAGATATAGTTTCTAATATTGAAATTACTCTTCAAACTAAATCAATTACTTAAACATGGCAAATTTTGAACATTTAGGGCCATTATTAGAAGAGACCCGAACTGTAGCTGTATGTGTGATCTGTAATAATTTCATTTATAAACGAATTTATTACGATGAAAACTCAGAAAAAAAGAAAAAGACAGTCTTTGTCTGTAAGAATTGTTTAGATAACGGCAGGTAGTTTTTTTTATATAATTATTGTACTTTTTCATTTTTCTTCTTTAAACTCCTTTTCTTCAGATATTTTGTCCAATCGAATGCCATTATAAAAAACATTGCTGTTATTGTAACTAAAAGCAATATTGCTTCAGTTATTATGCTCGGGATATCATCAGTTTGAATTCCTTGAGCTCCTAAAGCTACTAAAATAGGCCAACAACTATATAACAATGTGGTAAAATTCTTTCCCAACCATCCAGGAATAATACATTTCCAAAAAGGATATTTAATCATTCCAAGAGGTAAGAATAAGATATCATCTGGGAGCGGAGTCAATGCAAATAAAAATATATAGATTGGTGTGCGTTTTTTATTTTCTAAAACCAATTTTCCAAATCCATCTATGTTCTTAAGTAAATCAGATTGTCTTTCCTCAGTAATTTTTTTTGTTCCATATCCAACAGCATATCCAGTGGATTCTCCTAATGCACTTCCTAATCCTCCCAGTAATGTCAATCCTAATATTTCCAGCCAGAAAAAACCATTTTGCAGTATTTGCAACAATTCTAATCCAATATTGTCATATTTAAGATACACAGAATTCGAAAGCGAAAACAACACAAAGGGAAAAGGAATTGGGAATCCAATGGAGGCTGACCCTAAAAAGCATATGCCAAAAGAAATTAATAGAGCCCAAAAATAATTTGAGCCTTCTGTAATAACTGTTAAATTTTGTCTAGCATTTATCACAAAATCTTGAAAACTAGGTACAAATAGAAAAAGTAATATATAGATAATTACAGCTATGTAAAATCCGATAAAAACGATCATTAATTTCTTTGGAATAGCCATTATCTTATTATTTCTTTAAGATTTTTGTATTTAAGCCATTTCTTGCTTCTAATAATATTTTAAGATTAGTATCTACCTTTCCAATTTTATTTACTTTGTTTGGCATTTCGATATCTTCTAAAACTATTAATAATTCATCGGTTTTTGGATTATAAAGAATTTCTCCTTTTTCTACAATATTAGTGGATTTAGAATTGGGGCCTTTATAGATTTCTACTCCTGGTAATGTCCAATATTTCTTTGAACCAAAACTAAATCTTCCTCTTAATACAATGGGTAATTTATCTATTATTGCATCTGCTGTGAGAGGTGCAATATGTCGGATTATATTTCCTTCTATTGTGCCAATTCCGAATAGTTCAATCTTAATCGGTATACTCATGTTTTATAAATAATGTAATTTCTGATATTTATATTATTTTAAATTAATTCTTACAATCATCAAATTTTTGTTGAAAATATTGAAGATTTTATTATTTTCCTTAATAACAAGATTTAAATAGTCAAAGTATCATATAATTAGTTGGACAATAGGTCAATTTTGCATTGGAAATGGATACAAAATTACGGTTTTTACACCGAATTAATTGTTAACTTAAACTGAATTAGTTTTTTACTACCGATAAATTTTTTTATTCGGGCTCTAAGAATCTTAAATCAACCTAATTTATCATTCAAGGGTATTATTAATCATTCATTCCTTTTTTAACGTTGGATAAATACTTATAACACTTCTAAAGTAGTAAGTTGGAACAGGAATTTATTTTTCACATACATATCTACTCGAATTTATGCAATCTTGGTATATGAGACAATTTGACATTAATACTTATATTCGTGTCGAATTATGAGTTTTAATTATTTGGTGCCAGAGACATTGAAACTTGAGTACTCTGTATCGAAATTAGTTTAGATTTGTAAATAGGAGCTTTGATTACCTGATTGCTTCATTGGAAAAAATATTGCCAAAGTCCTTTGATTCAATTATTCTTTGATTAATCAGAGCACCTATTGTCCTTTTTTTTTTTTTAAGGCTTTTTAGATTCTTTTTATTATCAATATCATAGAATTGATGTTTACTTTCAATTTCAAAAGCAAGTACTTTCTTCCCATTAAAAATTATAGAGTTTAAAGTTTCCCAAACCGTTTTATTTAGATTTTCTCGATTCATATTTAAGATTTCATTAATTGATTCATAGCTTAAAGCAGTAATAGGTATTAATTGATTTAAGGTATTCTCAGAAAGAATATCTCTTATTTTTAATTGAGAAATTTTTTTTAATATCATTTCTGAACCTAATTTAGCAATTTCAGCATTAGAAATAATTTTATTTATACTATATAGTTCTTCTAATGTTTTTAATCCTATAGTTCTATAAAAAACAAAGGGATATTTATGAATCAAGCTATAATTCTTAGAAATTATGTATAAAATTTCTTTTAAAATACTATAATCAAATATGGTGTCACCTGGGATTACTAAATAGTAATTGTTCCTCGTAAAAAAGCTTTTATTCTTAGTTATCGATAAAAAGGAGTATAGTGGACCTAATTTATACTGATTTTCAGTATCTATTATTATCAGTTTATCTTGTAAGGTATGGTCATCTTTTTTTAATGTTGTAATATACTCACGGATACTAACTCCTAAATAACCAATAACTATAGCAATTTTATCTATTTCAAAATTGAGTAGAGTTTTAATATTATAATAGAGAATTGAAATACCATTTAATGCTTCAACTTTTATTAGTGGTTTAGGTGTGGTTTTTGTAATTTTTTTAAGTCTAGTTCCCTCTCCAGCGCACAATATAACAATAGATAGATTTTTTTTAACCTCATTCTTTAGTAGTGACAATTCGATTACCGTCCATATCTATTACAATAGTATGCTCTTCTTGAGCTACAGGCTCATTTGTTTTTTCTACTAAAATATGATATTTATCAATTATTTTTTTACCTATAAAAATTTCAAGAGTCCTCTGTATTTTATTTGTAGGTATAAGGTGATTATTTTCTATCCATCGAGGGGAAAATGGGAGGTGCTTATAGTTTTTTTCAATTTTATTCATATAAGCTAAGTGTTCATATGACATATTTTTTTTTACTTTTTTTACAAATCGAAAGATATATTCATTTTTTCCATTTTCTACTTTTCCAATTCCAGATGTGGCAAAAGGTTCACAAGCATATGCATCTCCAATTTTAAGTGTTTGATCATGCATTTTTTCTTTATAATTCGGAATAAAAGGTCCAGCATGTAAATTATATTGCTTTAATTCATGACCACCTAGGTTTGTTATTGGGCGTAAACCTCGATTAATAATCTTTTCCGCAATAGCTTCACCTAATTCATATAATTTAACACCTGGATGAAAAATATCAATTGCGGCTTGGAGTGCTTCTTTAGCAGCTTCAACATAATTTTGCAGTTTAGGATCCTCATCAATATTAATTGTGAATGCAGAATCTGCAATATATCCGTTAAAATGTGCACCAATATCTATTTTTAATAAACCTTTTTCTGGTACTTTAGTTTGATCATCGATTGGAGGACTATAATGAGCAGCAATTTCATTTAATGACATATTTATGGGAAAAGATAGCTCACACCCACTTTTAATTATTTCAGCTTCGCATTTGTCTGCAATTTCTAAAAAAGATTGTCCAGGTTTAATTAGCCTTTTTGCTAATCTTTTTGCTGCAATGACTCCTTTTCCGGCTTTAATATAATCTTGAATATAATTATTTGACATTATTTTTCTCTTTTCTTTCCCTATTTTGGCAATGATACTGTCAAAACTCACGGCGTCAATCTATCAGGAGTTCTTGGGTACATTACCGCTTCTCTTATATCATCTAATCCACATAATATTGTAAGCCATCTATCAATCCCAAGACCGAATCCTCCGTGCGGAGGCATTCCATATTCAAACGTATTAAGATGAGATTTAAAAGCGAGAGAATTAAGACCTTTTTCTTCAAGGGCTTTTATTAATTGATCTTTATTGTGAACTCTGGTACCTCCAGAAGTTAATTCTAACATACCTTTTTGCAGATCAAATGATTCACTATATTTAGGATTTTTTGAAGGCATAATATAAAAAGGCTTAATAGACATTGGCCAATGAGTAATATAATAATATCCAGGGAGCTCTTCACCTAATTTTCTATATGCCTCAGTAGAAATATCTTCTCCAAACTCTATATCAAATGAAAATCTTTTATTAATTAAATCAATGATTTCTTCATATCTATACTTTGGAAAAGGGATCTCTGGTATAAGTGTCTGTTTATCTACCTCTAAATATTTTAAAGCGGAGATTTGATTCTCTCTGATATCTTTAATGGCGCCATAAACCATTTCTTCCAATAATTTAAGAACATCTTCCATTGTTGAAAATGAAATTTCAACATCTAGAGTAAAAATTTCACATATATGCCTTTTTGTGCGATGTTTTTCAGCTCTGAAACAATCACTCATTTCAAAAACTCGTTCATAGACTCCACTCAATTGTTCTTTATATAATTGGGCAGATTGAGTAAGAAATGCCTCTTTCTCAAAATAAATAATAGGAAATAACTCAGTACCTCCCTCGGTTGCAGAAGCTATTATTTTGGGTGTAGTTATTTCAGTAAAACTTCTTTCGAATAAAAATTTCCTAATAGATCTAAGTAATTCTCCTCTGATTTCAAAAATTGCTTGATTTTTGAGAGATCTAAGATCCAATGCTCGATGATTTAATCTAAGATCTAATTCTGAAATTGTCTCACCAGTCATGTCTATAGGCAGCTTTTCGGGTGTCGTATTTAAAATTTTCATTTCAGATGGAATGATTTCTACTCCTCCTGGTGCTTCTTTGAACGCTTTTACTTTTCCTTTTATCATTATACAATATTGATAACTGACTTTTGATTTCTCAAAAATCTTATCGGAAATAACTCCCTTTTTTAGAGTAATTTGCCGTTCACCATATTTATCTTGCAGTGATATAAATTTTAAACCACCAAGATCTCTATAATTTCGAACCCATCCTCCTAAAGTTACTTCTTTACCAGCTAAATCGGGAGTAACATCTTTAGTATAATGAGTTTTTCTCCAATCTCCTAGTTCATCCAATTTATATTCGCATCATTTTATAATTTTTTTTTAAAGAAAATATAATTTTAAAAGTTAAATTAAACATTAAATTTTTTCCTTCCTATCTATTATTTATAGTAATGTTGGAATGGAATGGTAAAAAAAAAAGAAATGATATTCTTTTAACTAACACAGAGACCAATCTTCTTCATACTACTGACATTTATCCTCGTTTTGGAAATGACTATAAATCAGGAGAAAAAGGGCAAAATTGGCTCATTTGGGGAGAAAATAAGTTAGTTCTAAAAGCATTATTAAAAGAATTTAAAGAAAAAATCTCTCTAATATATATTGATCCTCCCTTTGCCACAGGAGGAGATTTTAATTTTAAGGTCCATATAGGTGAAAGTGGAAAAATTATTAACAGTATTGCCTATAAAGATAAATGGAGTGAAGGATTAGGCACATATTTGGAATTCTTATATGAAAGACTACTCCTAATGAAAGAATTATTAGCATATAATGGTTCTATATATGTACATTTAGATTGGCATATTTCTCATTATATAAAACTAATAATGGATGAAATTTTTGGATATGATAATTTTAGGAATGAGATAATATGGGCATATCCTGCGGCTTCAGTTAAAACAAGAAGGTTTTTTATCAGGTCTTATGATACTATTCTATTCTATTCAAAATCTGACGATTATACTTTTAATGATAATCCTAAGATATATCAAGAATTTTCTGCGCGAGTAAAAAACGCATTGAAGAAAGACGATAAAGGTACTTTTTACTATCGAGGTGGCAGTCATAACGGAAAAAAGTTATCTCAGAAAGTTTACATAGAAAAAGAAGGAATTTTTCCCAGGGATGTCTGGAATGACATTCCCTATATTAGAGCAAATACAACTGAATATCAGGGTTTTTCTACTCAAAAACCAGAACGCCTTTTAAGCCGAATTATCTTGGCCTCTACAAATGAAAATGATTTAGTGGTTGATTTTTTTTGTGGATCAGGTACTACATTAGCAGTTGCAGAAAAATTAGGAAGAAGATGGATTGGATGTGATTCAAATAATTATGCAATTCATATGGCAAAGAAAAGAATTTTAAGTCTACGTGAAAGTAATGATATTTTAGATTGGAATAAAAGATACCAAAAGAATCCCTGTTCTTTTAAAATCTTGACGATTGGAGAAAAAAAGGACCTACATTCCATACCTTTAGCATTTTTAAGAAAAATTAAAAATAGCAATACTGGATTTGAAATTACTGAGACTCCAAGTTTTAATGTGCGAATCCATCAGAATAATTATACTATTGAGATAGAATTAGTAGATTATAATATACCTTTTATGGAATTATTATCAGATCAAATCAAAGAAAATGTTACCATTTTTTCTGATTGGATTGATTATTGGGCAATAGATTTTGAACCTAAAGATAGTGGTTTCAAAATCATGTGGTCTTCTTATAGAACTCCTAAAAATAGAAAATTATGCTTAAAATCAAGCTCATATCAGTTTAAAGACTCGGGTACCCATCATATTGTGGTAAAGACATTTGATATTTTTGGATTTGAAACAAAAAGGAATTATGAGGTTAAAATTACTTCATAATCTCTCTAAGTAACATTGTTGCATAACTCCCTCTTTGAAGTGAAAATTCTATTTTAATTTTATACTTCCCAGGATTAAGATCATCATCTATAAATTCTAAGATTTTTAACAAAGTAGGTTTAACAGTTAAAGCCCTAATAGATCCTTTAAATTCTGTTTCCATAATTATATCGCTGTTGAAAATATCTTTATTGATGTTTTCTTGTTCTGCAATTTCATCAAATAATAATTTCATTAGTGGGTATTCATCTAAATTAGTATTAGTACCAATAATTGGGATTATTATTGTTGCGTGGTTTAATTTTAATGCTTTATTTAAATAAACATCATAAGAATTCCCGTAGATGTATTTTACAGGTGTAACATTTCCATTATAATCGTCTAAAATACTGATTACATCTCCGCTTATAGGTTTAAATAACGGAAAACCTTTTTCAACTCTTTTAGAGATCATTCTATTAAATATATATGATTGAAAAGAACTTATTAACAGTTTTATAAGATCATAAGGTAATGTTTTGATACTGCCCTCATAGTCTTGAGAATTATTTATAAGATAATTAATCATATTTCTTTCATAATTCAGTCTTTTAGGAAATTCATCATAAGCTCTTTCAAGATTACCAGTAGTTCTAAATTTTCTCCTGGCTGTTTTTGATTCTAAAGATTCAGTTGAATATGTGGTTGATACAAATTCTTCGAAAGCTTTTTTATAATCTCCTTTCAGTAGATTGCGTCCAACTATATGTGAATTTGGTCTATAACTCCCAAATCTTTGCAGTCCAAAATAGTTAGGAAATCCAAATTCATTAAGATGTTTTATAATTTTCTCTATATAAATATTTAATTTCTTTTTCGATGCTAAGTTCCTTATGACTATTGTGAAATTATTTCCTAAATGGCTTCCCAATTTGATTGGTTTTCTTGTTGGACGTATGCTTCTAATAAAAATGTCATTTATTTTTAATTTTTTTAATTGTTCGATAGCATTCCCTTTTATTGAAACTCGTTGAACTGAAATGGAGTGTTTATCTTTTAATCCTGAGTAATTAAAATGGCTGTAGGGAATCTTTAAGACTTTACTAATTTTTCTTATTGCTTCAAACGTATCCCTATTTACTTTTATTAAATTAAAGGTCGTATAATGATCCTTTAATTCTTCTGAATAAGACGAGATTGTATAATCTTCCTTTATCTCAAGGATTTTTCCATTATTATCAATTTCTTTAACAATAAAATCCTTATACGTTTTCTTGTATTCTCCTTTTATCCCCTTAATATTGCTTGTGGCAAACGCTTCAATCCCCACAAACTTTTCTACTTCTCTACCATCATTGTTTAAAAAAAAATAGGTATCAATTTCCCTTTCAGACAATTTTTAATCCTATGGTTTTAGTATTATAATAATTTTAAATCTCCAGTAATTTTATCAATCTCAGTTGATAAAATAGGTCCAATACCAACTGCAGTTGTAGTACCTGGTGTTAACTGAGTTAATCCTGCATCACTAACAATAAAGTAAGGAATTTTTTTAGATTCAAGTTTGATTAGTATTTCTTTTAGTTGATCCATATTTTGAATTTTTAATACAACCTTTTTCTGTCCAGAATTCTTCCAATTCTTCCATATTGCTTTATTTTGGACTCGTACTAAATCAGACGCAGTCACACTAGCATGACAAGACTGCGCACATTTTTTCCCGGTGCCCATTTTCAAATCTGTTCTAACTAAAATAACTTGTTTATATTCTTCCACTATAATTCTATTAAATATTAAGAAATTAGTTAAATAAAACTTATTGATTATTCAAATTCTACTCTAGTAATATTTCCCGTCAATTCATGAACTAATTCTTCAAGTTCTTCTTTAGTAAATAATATTTTTTCTCTATCCTCATCCCAAAGAACAGCTCTGAATTGTATATCGCCTGTAGCCAAAAAAATCTCATTTAAAGATTTTAGCTTATAAGGATTGATTAAGGCTTCTACAACTGGACGGGGTTTATTAGTTTTTTCAACAAAAATTAACTGATCAACTTCGTATGCTTCCTTAATCCATGTAATCAAATCAGATGTCAGTTTTAATTTATCCTTCTTCCCAACGACAATAATTATTAAATCTTCATAATCAATTGCTTTATAAAATGAAATATTTCTCAGAAAAGCAAATTGCTCCTCTTCTTCTTCTAATTGGAGCAAATCTTTTGCCATATCAATTTCAAAATCAGTAATTTCTCCAGCATCAAGTCTAGCTTGACAATTAGTACATAAAAAACCGGAATTTATACATGTCTTATCTGCTGGAAGATTTTTCATTGATTTTATACCAAATTAAAAATTTCAAAATATAAATATTCCCTTTATATCATAGTAATATTTAGTACTACAATTGAGATCTATTTAAAATTGTTAATTAATTTTTTCATAAAGAATCGTAAATATTATAATTATAAACAATTCTCTCTGTTTAATTATCATAATATTACGTAAAAGAGCTTTAAAACTGGAATATTTCACTTTTGAATTTAAAGTACTTTTTTATGAGCCCAAGGAGAAATATTCATTTACTTCTTCATCAATTGATGAGATTTCCTCAATATGCTGTTTAAAAGTGTCTTTTGGGATTTTATCCCTGTTAAGTAAATGTTTAGCAAGAGTTTTATATTTCAATATAAGCGCAGGATCAATAAAGTTTTCAAGCTTAAGACAAAAAGAATAAAGATATGAATAAGTTTCAGCATATTTGGAATATTGCAATGATTCTTTGACTTTATCTAAATAATATTTTAGTCTAAGCTTTCGATCTTTAATCTCATCTTTAAGGGATTTTGATTCAGTTTGATATTCAATAAATTTTTCATCATCATGAAGTTTTTCAGATATTTCTATCAATTGCTTTGACATTTCAAATTTCTTAATATAGTTTAGCTCAGTAAGATATTGAAGACTTAAATCATCTCTTTTTTTTGATAAATCCTCTCTAATTTGCTCAGATAATGACCCCTTCTGTTCCCAAATTGATTTTAAAATGATACTCTGATCCGCTACAAGAGACGATCCAGATATCAATTTTTTATCTGAAAGAATTAGTTTTATAATCTTTAAATCAAATATTTCAAGTTGTTCTGGTTTACGATCCCAATTTATAAATAAATCTTGATGACTAAGTATGATTTCATTAATTTTTGGGATTAATTTCTGAACTTCTTTAATATCTGCTTTATCAGTAATGATAACCAAATCAGACGAAATTTCTAAGACGTGAGTATTAATTACAAAATATTGGCCTAATTCAATAGTATTTAACGATTCTGAACTGCTTTCTGTAAGTTCTGATACAAATGTTTGTAGAGCGGAAAAGAATGAATCAAACATTTCTAATTTTTCATCACTTTGGAAACTCTTATTGTAAATGAGATCTTTTGATTTACTCTGGAAAATATAAAGTGCTTGAATCACGTTTAAATTACTTTCTTTAGCAATTTTCTTAAAAATAAAATAATTATAGGATAATTTATAGTTATCTTTTTCATAAAAACAGTCTTGGGAGGTGACTTATAACTCAATAATATCACAGCTAATATTTCTTAATAATCTCTCAGCACTTGCTGGATCTGTTTTGTAGGTATAGAGAATCTTCTTGGTTCTTAATTTTAATTTCACAACTTCTTTTAAACGTTTAACTCGGCAGTGAATCGCAAATTCAGAAACTTCTATAAACTTATTTTCATCAAAAATTTCTCGCGGCATATTAGCTCAACTTATCTTACTTAATGTAAAGTATGAGTAGATCTATTAATCATAGAATTTTAATTTTATCTTATTTTGTCATACTCTAAACAAAAATTTTATTTTGAATCACACGTTTTAGAAATTATTCTTACTTTTATAATTTCTAAATATAGAACTAGGACCCTGGAAAAAAGAAGAGCTGAATAAAATGCCGATTGATGACCCTGTAAAACGTAGAATTGCCAGATATCATCTATTGGAGAAATCTATATGCCGAAGATGCGGCGCATTGAATCCAGTTAGAGCAAAGAAGTGTAGAAGATGTCATGGTAAGGATCTCCGATTGAAACGAAGAGAGCTTACAAAATAATTCAATTTACTGATTTTTTTAATATTTAAAGAAGAACCGCCACATCATTATCGTCTAACTCTTTTAAGAGATTAAGAGTATTCGGATCTTTACTTGTAGAAATCGAATTTGAAGAAAGGCTTAATAACTCAAGTGAACCACAATTTAATATTGTTTCAGGAAGAGAATTTATCTGGTTTTCTCTAAGATCCAATTCACGTAGATTTTGAAGGTTTCCTATTGATTTTGGCAGAGAGGTTAGTCTATTTCTGGGGAGATACATTATTCTGAGTGATTCAAGATCTCCAATGCTTTCTGGAAGTAATCCAAGATGGTTAAAACCTAACCAGAACTCTTCTAAAGATAATAAATTTCCTATAGAATCAGGGAGTCGTGTCAAATAATTTTGATTTAGATTTAACTCATGCAAATTTTTGAGATTCCCAATTGATTCTGGTAATTTAAGAATATTAGACCGCATTGCCGTAAGCCTTTTTAAAGAAGTTAAACGAGTAATAATTTCAGGGAAATTTTCAAATTTGTTACCTCCAATATATAGATTTTCAAGTACAATTAAATTACAAATCTTACTTGGAATTTGAGTAAGTTTATTTGCATTGATATTCAATTCATAGAGATTCTTTAATTTAAATATCGATTTTGGGACTTGTTCGAATTCACATAATGCTAACCCTAGGCTATATAATAATGGAAGGTTCTTTAATAATTCTAAGTTCTTTATACCCCTATTGCCACTAAGACGGAGTTCTTCAAGAGATTTTAAATTTCTAATGCAATTAGGGGCTCTCTTAAATTTATTATCATCTAAAGATAAATGTCTTAACTTAAAGAGTTTACTAAACCTTTCGGGAAGATCCTCCAATAAATTGTGGTCAAGAAACAATGATTCTAGGGATTTGAGATTTCCGACAGATTCAGGTAATTTTTTCAAACCAATACCATTAAGAGCTAAAGTTTTTAATGTTTTACTGTCTTCAAGGCATTTTATACTGTTTAAGCCTGTTATCCCTTTATTTCTGCTCAGATCAACAAACTCGATTGATTTCAAATATTTAATACATTCTGGAAACTTTTTAATTTTGTTATTACCTATCAATAACCATTTCAATTTATTTAGATTGCTTATAGATGATGGAACTGTTGTGAGTAAGTTAAATGTAAGATCCAATTCTTCTAAAGACGTAAGATTTCCAATTGATTCATCTAGAATCTTTAAACCTGAACTCTGAATGGATAATTTTTTAAGTGTTTTTAGATGTTCAAGACCTTCAATTTGATTAGAATTTTCTAAATTAATATTAGTTAGGTAAAGAGTGTTGTTCTTAACAAAATATTTTTCATCATGAATCAAAACATATTCTCTTTCGTCCCTAATTTCTTCAGTCATTGGTTTTAAAAATTTTGATCTCTAAGTCTAACTTTATTATAGAAATTAAAGTTTATAAGAACATAACTATCCTTAAAAAACTTCAAATTATCAAAAATTTAATGTAGATTTTGAAATTCGTAAACTTTTTTAATTTTATGACTTAGAGATCTATATAAATAAAAGAAATATCATAAAAATTATTCAATAATTAAATTAACAAAAAGTGATAAATAATGGCACAATTAGGCGGAACACCCGTATTAATAATGAGAGAAGGTACAGAAAGACAACGCGGCAGAGATGCTATGCAAAATAATATTGCTGCAGCTGTAGTTATCGCTGAAGCTATTAGAACTTCGCTAGGCCCTATGGGTATGGATAAAATGCTCGTAGACCAATTTGGTGATGTCGTAATTACCAACGATGGAGCAACAATCTTAAAGGAGATTGATGTCCAACATCCCGCCGCTAAAATGATGGTAGAAGTTGCAAAAACTCAAGACTCAGAAGTTGGAGATGGAACTACAACATCAGTTATTCTTGCAGGAGAACTCCTAAAACGAGCTAAGAAACTTTTAGAACAGAAAATTCATCCAACTGTGATAACTGAAGGTTTCAGAAAAGCAGCCGACAAAGCAGTTGAGATCCTCGAGGAAATATCTATAAAAAGCGGTATTGATGATAATGAAGGATTAAAAAATGCTGCTATGACTTGTATGTCCAGTAAAATTGTTTCTGAATCAAAAGAAAAATTAGCTCAAATTTGTATGACTGCTATAAAAGCAATTGCCGAAAAAAAAGAAGATGGAACTTGGGTTGCTGACATCGATAAAATCCAAATTCAGAAAAAGGAAGGAGATTCAATCGATGATACCAGCTTGATAAAAGGTATTATCCTCGATAAAGAAGTTGTAAGTCCTGGTATGCCAAAAAGCGTAAAGGACGCAAAAATCCTCTTACTTCAATCTGCTATAGAGATAGAAAAGACAGAATTCGATACAAAACTTCAAATTACAAGCCCAGAACAAATCCAGCAATTCCTAGATGAAGAAGAAAATATGATAAGAAATATGGTAAAGAAAATCGAAAATTCTGGGGCAATTGTCGTAATTTGTCAAAAGGGAATTGATGATATGGCTCAACATTTTCTTTCCAAGGCAGGAATTATGGCAATAAGACGTGTTAAGAAATCTGATATTGAAAAACTTGCAAAAGCCACTGGTGGTACAATTTTTACCAACCTTGATGATATTACTACAGATAAACTTGGATGGGCTGGACTAGTTGAAGAACGTAAAATCATGAATGATTCATGGATATTTATTGAAGGATGTAAGGATCCTAAATCCGTCGTAATTCTTATAAGAGGAGGAACTGAACTTGTCATTGATGAAGTTGAGAGAGCTATTCATGACGCACTTTGCGTAGTTAGAGATGTTGTTGAAGACCAAAAACTTGTTGGTGGAGGCGGCGCTCCAGAACTGGAAACTGCTATACGATTAAGAAAATATGCCTCCACTTTAGGAGGACGTGAACAACTTGCTGTCGAAGTTTTCGCAGATTCGCTCGATATTATTCCAAAAACACTCGCTGAAAATGCTGGTCTTGATCAAATTGACACACTCATGAAATTAAGAGCTTCTCATCAAAAAGGAAATAAATTCGCAGGGACTGACCTAAACACCGGAGATGTCGTTGAAGATATGTCCATAATTGGCATTGTCGAACCAACCGTGGTTAAAATTCAAGCTATTAAAAGCTCTACCGAGGCTACGTCAATGATACTCAGGATAGATGACGTGATAGCATCTGCAAGAAGTGCACTTCCACCCGGTGGTATGCCTCCTGGAGGAATGCCTCCTGGCATGGGTGGAATGGGTGGCATGGGTGGTATGGGCGGTATGCCTCCTGGAATGATGTAAATCTAAACATTTTTTTAATTTATTTTTTCTTTCTATTTTTCTTTTTTCAGTTTTACAAAAATGTAAGGATGGACAAAAGAGTTAAATATTCGCGAATAATCCTTTATCTTTGAACTTTATTTGATAATCCAATAAAAATCACAAGAAAGTGGTAAATTATGAAAGAAACAAAATTAATAAGAAAAAAGCAATTTAGGTGGATAATTCTTATTGTGTCTATTTTGATGTTATCTATAGCATTGAACTTTAATATGGTGAGGGCGGTTCAAGTTAAGAATCCTAACGCGCTAGTTTTAGCTAAGAGTAGTGAACCGTGGTCGTTAGACTCGGTATTTGCTAGTGGTGCTATTGATTTTGAACTGGTACAAAATTGTTATGATACTTTAGTTGCTTATGATAGAGAAAAAGTAGACACCTTTGTACCGAGACTTGCCACCGAGGTTCCCAGTATCGAGAATGAGGGGATTAGTCCCGATTTTAAGACGTATCGCTTTCACATTCGGAGTGGTGTGACTTTCGCTAATGGTGCACCACTAACGCCTGAAGATATAGAGTACACTTTTGAAAGGGCAATAGTGCGTGATCCAGGGTGGCCAACATTTTTCCTCGTAGAGCCTTTATTGGGAGTTGATTCTACCCGTGATGGTAGTGGTGGATTTACCGTAACATTTGAGGATATCGATAACGCGATTGTAGTTGAGGGTAACGATGTGGTGTTTCATCTTGCAAAACCTTTTGCTCCATTCATGCAGATTCTAGCTTCATGGTTCTCTTGCATAATCAGTAAACAATGGTGCATTGCTAATGGAGACTGGCCCGGCACCGCAGAGACATGGGAAGCTTATAATAATTTTTTTGATTCTCCACTCCATGACACCACTATGGGAACTGGTCCATTCAAGCTGGAGAGTTGGACTCCTGATGAAGTTGTTCTTGCTAGAAACGACCTTTACTTCCGAGGGCCTGCTAGACTGGAGAAAGTGGTACATAAAATCATTGGATATGATCCAGATACTAGTGTACAGATGTTAATAGATGGTGACGTGGATTCTTGTTCTGTACCACGTTATAAATACGCCGAACTTGAGGGTGTCGAAGGGATTAGGGTTTTTAAGGACTTGCCTTCACTGGTAGTGTATTTTCTTGAGTTCAATTATGCTATCCCATATTCCAGTCCGCACATAGGGAGTGGATCATTGGACGGATATGGTATTCCTCCTGACTTCTTCAATGACATCGATGTAAGAAGAGCATTTGCCTATGCCTTTGATTATGATAGTGTAATTAACAATTTTTGGGATGGAGAAGCACTTCAACCAGCTTCAGTAATTATCGAGGGATTACCATTTCATAATCCAGACCAGGCAACATACACGTTTGACTTAGATATGGCTAGAGCACATCTCATGCAAGCATGGGGAGGGGAAGTCTGGGAGAAAGGTTTTACATTTAGCCTTACATACCTTGCAGGAAGCGCAACGTGGTACGCTATAGCAGAGATGCTAAAGGTTAATATTGAATCTTTGCATTCAGAAGGCAAATTCCATATAGAGCTCGTGGGGCTTTCTTGGTGGGAAATATGGGCTATGGAATGGCCAACCTTTATCTGGGGATGGGGTGCCGACTTTGCCGATCCTGACAATTTTGTCTATCCGTTGTTACATAGCTCCCAAGCTATCAATGGTTATAGTGATGCTTATGTTGATTATCTAATCGAGGCAGGGGTGAGCACAGTTGATCCTGCTGAGAGAGAGGCAATTTACTATCAACTTCAAAGTGTCTACCACGATGAAGCTATAAGTCTTCCAATCGCTCAGCCTCTTTCTCGCCATTATGAACGAGACTGGGTTCAAGGGTGGTACTACAATCCATTTTTTACAGACTATTATTCAATATATAAGCATTTATATATCTTTGGGGGCATTCTCCAACCAATTAATCCAGACGGTTCAAGTCTCTTTAAAAGCGGGCAAAGAATTCCGGTTAAATTCCAGCTCTTTGATATCGCTGATCCAACAGTAATAGTAAGTGATGCGCAAGCCACGTTAGAGGTTACAAAAATAAGCGATGGAATCGTGGGAAATTTCATGGAAGTAGTTCCAGATTTAGACGCTTATACAGGCAACCTATTCCGCTATGATGAAGAAGATCAACAATATATCTTTATCCTCAGTACTAGAGATTTAGAAAAAGGTACGTATGAACTCAAAATAACTCTCGATGACGGACAGATCTTCACCATTGAGATTTCACTAATATAAAACACATCCATAAAAATTCTATTTTAGAGCGTAGTTATCGCTCTTTACTTCCATTTTTTTTTATTACTTCGTTATTCGCATTCAATTTTATCGATTCTGCTAATTTTCATTTACCTTGTTCCTTAATTTCTTTTGAATTCATATGGTTTAAAACTCTCGGAATAATAGATAGTAATTATAGGAAAAAAAAATTCAATATCATGTCTTCTTCAGTTATTCCTCGAAAATTGCTTAAAAGCGTAGAAAATGATGAAGAAATTCTATTTAAATCACCGGAAATATTGGTAAGAAAAAAAGGGAGGATACATCATGCTATTGCTTTTTTCGGTTTTTTATGGTTTACTTGGATTTTTATTCCACTTGTAAGATACATAGCAGATATAATATTGCTTTATTTTTTCTTTGCAATACTAATTGTAACTATATGTTTTTTCATTACCAGAAGTTTCGGAAGAGAAGAGAAATACGATACTTATTTCCTTCTCACAGATAAAGCCCTGTACCTTTATCAGTATCAGCACCAATCAAAAGTAAATACTGTACATTTATTTTTTCTTCTTATTTTTCTTTTAAAATTTTAGAGATATTTTGGGCTAACTCACAACCCACTATATCGATTCCGTTGATTGCCCATTTAAGTTGTTCTTTTATATCTTTTGAAGTAACGGATTCCTTTAATGCAGTTAATTCAACTCTCACTTCTACCAATAGATTAATTATTTCATAAATATTCCTATATTCAGGGATTTCTTTTTTTCTATTAGACTATCAGTTATTTGGCATCCAATCAAAAATTTTTCTCTACTCTTTTTTTTTAATTTTATAATAAAATCTACATTTTTACTTAAAATTCAATAGCTTCAATTACCTTATACTAAAAAAAATGGGTGATGAAATATTGTAATAATTTTTGGAAAGATTAATGACATCAAAGAATTAAAATAAAAGGGCTAAAATGCTCCAATTGAAGAGTTTTCTCCTCATACAGGCCCACCCCTTGATCTTTCACGAGAATCAGAAACCCATTCTCAACTTATGAAGAAGTGGACTTATCTCTTATTAAATAATGCGTAGGATATTCTTGTAGAAAGATTTAAATAACTTATATGAGTATGTAATTAATAGCTAATTTATAGAAAAAGTTGAAATTCAATGAAAGAACAGATAAAATATATCACTTTAGGTATTGTATTATGTACATTGGCAGGTTGTATTGCTCCTTCAATTAGCTTAGCATATATACCCCCTATACCTATTTCCAGCGTTATTACTGATTATGAAATTTTAGATTTGTGGCCCGGGTATCCAAGCGGTTTTTGGGTTTCAGGTGATGAATCCTCGACTCACACTAATAATGAAGTCTACTTAAAAATATTAAGTAGAGAACGATGGTGGGATGGAAAATTTCAGGAATGGAGATGCGAGTTGCTGTTCGAGTTTAATAACGGTCCCTACAACCTACTCATTTTTGATTGGAAAGTAAGTGGTTCGGTAGATAATGTGTGGTTGACTTGGGCATCAATAAAGATTCACTATACTTCTGGAGCTCCTACATTTCATTACCTTAAGGAAGGATATCGTTCATATAGTGTGGACAGTAGTAGAACGGCAGCATATTTAACATTTTCATACACATCTTATTGGCCTTATGGTGAAGTTAATCAATATTTCGATTACATAAAGCTTTTAGGTACACTTTATCCCTAAAACCTTTTTTTTTATTTTATAAAAAAATCTATTTTTTCTTTCTATTTTTCTTTTAATATTTTAGCATTATTTTGGGTTAACTCACATCCAACTATATCGATACCGTTTATTGCCTATTTAAGTTGTTCTTGATGATTATCATACAGTTTAAAACTATCCAAATAATAAATAGTAATAGTAAGGCAAAAAAAAGTCATTATCATGTCTGCCTCAGTCATCCCTCCAAAACTGCTTGAAAGCGTAGAGAATAATGAAGAAATTTTGTTTAAATCGCCTGAAATATTGGTAAGAAAAAAAGGAAGGATCCATCATGCTATTGCTTTTTTCGGATTTTTATGGTTTACTTGGATTTTTATCCCGCTTGTAAGATACATGGCAGATGTAATATGGCTTTATTTTTTCTTTGCAGTATTAATTGTAACTATATGCTTTTTCATTACAAGAAGTTTCGGAAGAGAAGAGAAATACGATACTTATTTCCTTCTCACAGATAAAGCCCTGTACCTTTATCGCTATCAGCATCAATCAAAAGTAAAGACTATAGATAAGTATAAATACAGTTCCTTGTCCGGAGTGAGTTTTAGAAGACGATTTTATGATAAAAAGGGAGATTTTGGCACCGCACGATTGATTTCGAACGATATTATTCCTGCCTTTATTGATATTCAGAATATTCCGCACTTTTTAAAATTTCAAATCATCCTTGAATCTATCCTCTATGAATATGGAACAATTCGGGATAATTGGTTTCGTCTTAAAGAGAATATTGAATTTCAATTTCCATTAGCATACCATATATCGCGTGAGAAGTTAGGAGCTAACTTTCGCTCACAGAAAAAGCATTTAATAGTGTTTATCCTCATTTTAGCTATCTCAACTACATTGTATATTGTAGCAGAATTATTTGTTATAGAATTGTGGTGGTTATCATGGATAGTTTTTGGAAGTCTAATATTTTTAAACTTGTTTGTAGGGCGTCTTCTTCTTTTTGGTTGGGTAATAATGAAAAGAAGAGTAAGTCCTTCAGATACTTTACTTACAATAGAGGAAGATTCTATTAATATAAGTTCAGGTCCAAATTTTAATACACTCTTGTTTAGTAAAATGATTTCTCTTGATATATTAAAAAGTATAGATCCTCACACTTCTCCACGAAATCCAGAAGAGAATTATGACTTTATAAGACTCTTTAATTGTGAAAAACCACTTGAAGAAATCGCTTTTGGTCCATTTGAAGGATTACCCTATCTCATTTCATTTCTCTTTAGTTATTTAATTATTTGGAAAGAAAAAAATGGGTTTTTATTATCAGAAGAACAGCTTAGTGAATTGAATGGTATGATGTAATTCTAAGCATTTTTTTAATTTATTTTTTCTTCTTATTTTTCTTTTAATATTTTTGCGATATTTTGGGTTAATTCACAAAAGAGTTAAGTTTAAATATAATTCAAAACAAAAATGTGTGCAAATCCAATTTTTACCCTTAAATAAGGTAAAAAGGATAAGATCTAAATAAAAAATTTTAAGGTTTAAAAATATCGAATTAATTTAAGAGCAAAAATCAAAACCTTAGGTATTAAAAATGAAAAAGACAATTAATAAAAAATACTATATATTCATCTCGGTGTTTTTTGTCATCTTGTTTTTACAAATGCAAACAGTCAAGGCGCAAGACATAGTAGGCTATAATAAAGGGGTAGGAGCTGTGGCTTATGATTCAAGCAAAGACGATTTAGCAATTTCCCATAAAACACTTGTCCTATTTGATAATTCAAATGACAATCTGTTTCAATTGCAATTTTCTACTCTGACCGCTTTAAATCCCGATCGAGATTATTACGCTGACAATTCATGGTGGATATTCAGAGATGTAAGAAGTGAATGGTATTACATCCAGTATGCAAAAATCGAAATAAAATTGCAGCATATTCTATTTGACAGATTTTCAGGGACCTATGAATCATCATTTTATTCCGGTGATATTCTTCCAGACTTAGCAAAATCTGTCACTGTTGGTGGTGGGCAAAGTAATGATGAGGCGGAGTGGTTATATGATTTCATGATCGGCGAATTGTTAGGGGAAATTCCATATATAGGGACTATCGCTAGTTTTTTATTCACACTTTATTCTGAATCAGTTCCCCAGGGTGATAGCTACACTGAAGGAACTACAAGTACATCACGCTGGTGGAAGTATACATATAAAGAAAGTACATACGATGATGAACTGGGATTATTTATATTATGTCAACCGACTCAAGATATCCCTAAAGGTATAATTACAACATATTACAAAAATTATCATAGATTATACATTACATACACTATAGGAGTTAAAACCAAGTTTATACATGACAGTTGGATCTTCGGACTTAAAATTGGTGCGATTTTAAATGAATTCTCAGTTACACGGTCGATTCAAATAGATTTCTGAAATACTAAATCCAATTATAAATCTTATTAATAACTTTTTTTTTATTTTATCTAAAGTGTTTTGTTATGGAAATGGAAATAAAGGATACGTAAGCCATTTGAATAAGATATTTTCATATTAACATTCAGGTATTCCAAAATTTTTTTAGATGTGAAAAATTGGGTTTATTTTATAGTTTATTCGAAATTCTAAAATTTTTAATGGAGATTATAATGGAAATAGAAATATTCGGTGGGATAAACGAGATTGGTGGAAATAAAGTTTTTTTAGCTGCTGGGGATAAAAAATTTCTTTTTGACTTTGGGCTTTCATTTAATGAAAGTAGTCAATACTTTTCAGAATTTTTAAGCCCACGCAGGTTTAATGGAATTATAGATTATCTATACTTAGGATTAATCCCCCCTTTAAATAATTTATATAGGAATGATTTTGTTGAGCCCTTTAAGACAATTCTAGAAAAGGAGCCTTTCAATATACTTAGTTCTGATAAAAATTTAATTGAAGCTGCTTTTCTAACTCATGCTCATATGGATCATTATAAATTCTTTGGCTTTCTGAAGCAAAAGACACCAATTTATATGAATTGGATCACAGAGACGATCATTGATTATCTGTCTAATACATCTGTGGATACTCTGATCCCTGAAATTTTAAACTTTTATGAAGCTTTTAAAATGGTACCAAAGAAAAAGCAAAGTAAAGAAGGAGAAGTAGAATTTAAGCGTGCAAAAAAGCCAGATTATAAAGATAATAAAATAAAAAGACAAATTAAAATAATTGATAAAGAAAAGCCTTCTATTTTTAAATCATCCAAAGGAGATGTTTCCATTACTCAATATACAGTTGATCATTCTATTCCAGGAGCTTGTGCCTATGTAATAGAGCATGATGGTAGAAGTATTATTTACACAGGTGATTTTAGACGACATGGATTCCATAGTGATTGGGTTGATAAGTTTATTGAACACGCTCATATTTCTAATCCAATTGCAATTGTTACAGAGGGGACAAGAATACCTAAAATCGAGGATTTTAAAAGTGGTAAGTATAAGAGTGAAGATCAAACTGAAGGAGATGTAGAATTTCGTTCGAGAGATATAATAAGAAGGCATCCTGGATTATTAATTGTAAATTTTCCCACAAGAAATCTAGACCGAATATTACTATACTATAATTTAACAAGGAAGTATGACAGAATATTTGCTGTAACTCCAAAGACATTCCTTTTAATTGATAGTTTTAGATCAAAATTAGATAACATGGAAGAAAAAGTAATCCAAGATTTTTATTCTGATTATAATTTTCCGGAATTTAGTGATGAGTACTTTAAAATATATTTACCAAGAAAGGGATGGGGAAGATTTGAAAGTATGGATTATAAAGGATACCAAAAGTTAATTTTTGACAATGTTGATTACATCACATATAAAGACATACAAAATGAACCTGAAAGGTATCTTATTTATTTGGATTACTATATGTTAGGAGAATTAATTGATTTGAACCTAGAGCCGAATAGTGTAATATATATTAATTCCACAACTGACCCTTTTACAGAGGAGATGGAGATTAAAGAAGAGAAACTAAATGCATGGTTAAAGCGATTTGGAATCTTAAAAACCGAAACAATTCATTCATCAGGGCACTGCAATGTTGATGATCTAATAAATGCGCTTCAAAAGATTGATGCTGATAATATAATACCGATCCATACTGAACATCCAGAGACTTTTGAAGAATTTGGTCTATCTGGAAAGATTATTATTCCCGAGAAACAAAAACAATATATTTTTTAAAAAAATTGTGATGGTAATATTTAATGGGACAGCTAAATTACAGTATTCCTGAAGGAGAGATGCCCAAAATTAAAGGGTTATTGAAAGAATACAGACCACATGAAGAGACTATTTATTCTCTTGTAATTACACCAGATAGGAAGTACATAATAACCGGGTCATTCGATAAATCTATAAAAGTTTGGGAGCTCGAGTCAGGTAATTCACTTCATACTCTCGAAGCTCATGAGCAGGAAGTAACTGCGGTGAATATTTCTTCAGATGGAAGTAAAATTATCACGGGTTCTGAAGATAAAACAGTAAAATTATGGAAATTGGAAACAGGTAATATGCTGAGGAACTTTACAGGACATAATGGAGCAATTTTTGGTGTTGTAATGACACCGAATGATAAATATATTATAAGTATTTCAGAAGATAAGACGGCAAAAATATGGAATTGGCATAATAAAAGTCTATTAAGAACATTAGAGGGGCACAATTTTAGTATTAACTCTGTCGATGTTTCTCCAGACGGTAAAACAATAGCAACGAGTGGTGAAAAAAGCATAAAAGTTTGGAGTTGGGGAAATAAAGAACCTTCCTTTTCTCTGGAAGGTCATAATTTTACGGTTAGATCAATTGCAATATGTTCTAGAGGAGAATATCTTGTTTCTGGTTCTTATGACCAAACAATTAAAATTTGGAGTTTGGAAAACCAAAGTTTGATTAAAACACTCGAAGGTCATAAGGGAGGTATTAATTCTGTAGCATTTTCGGATGACCGAAATTTTGTAGCATCAGGATCTGGTGATAAATCACTTATTGTTTGGGATCTAAATAATGGTTCTAAATTTGGTCCTTTTCTACATGATAATTACGTTCAGTGTGTAAAATTTATACCAAATTCTCATCTTGTAGTGACTGGGGATTATAATGGAATAGTTAGAGTGTGGGATCCATGTAATGAATATTTAAACTTGAATTCAGCACTGCATCCTGAAGATCAGATCACAGATTTAACTGAGGCGAGTTCTACTAAATTAACTATCTTTATTAGTTATGCCACATCAGAATCTAAAAAATTTGAAATTCCTAGTGTAGCTCGGTTACTGAATGTTAATTATCCTGATATAGAAAAGGTATTATACTGGGAAGAAGATATGGATGACGATATATACGTCTATATGAATGATAACTTAGCATTAGCTGATGTTGTCTTAGTTTTTTGTTCAGAAAATTCAAGCAAATCTGAAGCAGTAAGAACTGAATGGATGGCGGCTCATAAAATGAAGAAAAAAATAATTCCGGTTTTTGAAAAGGAAGAAGACATTCCCCCATTATTAACAACAAAACTAGGAATTAGTTTCAAACCAAATGATTTGAAAGGTTTTATACAAGAATTGCATTCTCTAATACAAAAAAAAGCAAAAAGTGTAAAGAAATAGAAGTTTAATGTTTTTTCTATATTCCTAGAATAAGTTTTTATTTTTCTATTGTTAATATCATATCTGTAAAAAATTAAAATTTTTATATAAGATAATTTAAAAAAAAAATAAGAGAAAACTTATTCAATTTTGAAAAATGGCGGTTTTAGAAGTTGGTATTAATATAGGTATGAAAAATCTAGTTGAAATCAAGTATTATTCAGCTTCAGATAACATATTAGATCCTGATATCCGTGCCAAATTTCTAAGTGGATTAAAAAGTTGTTTTACTGAAGTTTTTGGGGATAAAATAAATGTCATCTCTCTTCTAAATTTTGAAATTGTCTGTTATTTTAAAATGGTTGAATTTCCAGGCCAAGAAGATAATAAAACTCAGCCTTTATTATCCTTTGCTATTATTGAAAAAGGAACCGATCACACTTTTGTGAAACAACATCTGAAGGAAATATTAGCACAATTTCTCAATCGTTATCCAGTTAATGATATTTTTAAAAGAAAATCTAAATACTTTAAAGATTTTAGTTATCGTATAGATGAAATTCTTGGAGATTTAAGATTAAAAATTGAAGATCGCATAAGATCAGTATTTGGAGATTAAATGAAATAAAAAAAAGGGTTTATTCTTCCTTAAATATATCTTCTACTAATCTATCATTTAGCTCTTTTTTGAAAAGTGCAAGTGATCCAGTCCAATCTTTTAACACATCTGCATATTGATTTTCAAAATTTTTAACAAATTCCTTTAAAGGAGTCCTAACTTCAGTAGTTTGATTTCCTTTAATAAATAAAGCTCCGAAAATTCGATTTCCATATTCTAATAGAATAGTGATATCCCCGTGATCAATTTTTTTCAAAGCTTCTGTGGATCTTGTCATTTCCTTTATGAAGGAAGTAATTGCAGAAAACATTCCTGACACTAATCCTGGATCCTGCTCTGTATCTCTTTTAAAAGCATAATTATACACTCCTCGTCCATCATCATAAATAATATAGAGTCCTTGTTTTTCTACTGGTTCAAATACATAACTTACTTCAGGGCTTAATATATTAACTAAATTATTTTTATAAAGATATCTCAGTGTGAAGTAAAATCTTTTCATCTCATTTTCATCAACAGGCTTTAATTCTTCAAGTAACTTATCATCTTCTATTTTTTGCATTATACTTTTTATTTCTTCTCGCTCTTGATCAATATCTTCTAATTCAATATCTTCACGCCTAGCGATTAAATACTCATCTTCGTTTTTAGCGTAATCATCATATATGGGAAAATCTTTAACGGTAGAATAGATAATCTTTTTAATATGATCATCATCCATAATTATGTTTTTGACTTTAAATTCCTTTTTGAAATAGTAGATTATTAGGCTCCACAGTATAATATTAAAAATGTAACGTGTGCCAATATACGGAGCTGCTAAAATATTTAGAAAATCCGGGAGATTTGCCTCTAGACTTGCTGTTCTCAAAGTATAGAAATTAAAACCAAAGACAGTAGTAAAACTAGTCTTTCCAGTTAACCAATAAAGGTCTCCACTCCAAAAGATAAAAATTATTGAGAGGGTTATAATTATTGGTAAATATATAGATATGCCTAATCCTATACTTTTCAAAAATTTCAGTCCATAAGCTAAAAATATTGTCATGACGACAGCGGGCATTACTTCTGATATTAAGATACCATAAATGATTAATAGATCAAACTGTAATATTTGAAAGAGATTAGGATCAGTAGTTAAGAATTCTCCTGCTGAATATATGGCAGCTTCTTCTAAAGACCCTGGTTCGCCGAAAAGAGGAGTATATATAAAACTTGAGAATATTAAGTTTAGTAGAAAGTAGCTTACTATAGCTAAAGCCCCAAAGATTAACATATAATAAAAGTTTTTAGTATTTACTTTCCTGGTTTTTCTATTTTTCCACCAATTAATAAGTTTAACAAATATTAAAATGGAAATTGGTTCAAAGATATCAAGGAATAGAACAAATATGACTGAGGCCATTATGAAATACGCAAAGAAGTAAATAATTATAACAATTGATCCTTCATATAATAACCCGAATAGTATAATCGAAAAAATTGACATTGGTGCTCCTATCGTATAAAGACTTTTATAAGTTTGTTCTCTTATTTGTTCCCCAAAAAATCTTCCCTTTAACGCAATTTGACTTGAAAAAAGTATTTCGATACTAAAGATAAAGATTGCTAAATATACAAATAGTATTTCCAAAAAATATCCTAAGGATGTTTCTCCTGATGTTAACGATTCCTCAGTTAAACCAGAGATTTGGAGTATGACTTGCATTAAATAAAGAGATATTGGGAGCAATACTATCATTAATTTAAGAATTTGTTTTTCACGAGACCAATTATTTCTAAGTAGTGCTTTTTTAGTTTTTTGTATTGGACTATCTTTTATTTCATAACTTATTTGGTTTAAATTAGAACTTAATGAACCCTCTTCTTTTCTTAGTCTATTCCATAAGAATAATATTGAAATAAACGGCGCAACCAAAAATATAAATGGTAAAGTCGTGATAGGATATGAGAAAAACTGCATTATTAATGAACCTAAATGTGTGAAAATATAAGCCATTCCGTATGCAATATTACCCTCATCTGCCGGAGGTACTTGCAATTGATCTGTAGTTTGTCCAACTTGAAATATTATTGGGAGAATCCAGTAGATAACATAAAATACTGTAATACCCAGAATTATTCTTAAATATAGTTTACCAAATGTCTTTTTCCATATGAAGAATAAGGGAATAACTAGAATGATAATAGGAAGAGCATTTAATAATATCATGAAAACAATTTCAAGAACTGCCAATGTAT
>JAEOTW010000402.1 GCA_016839655.1 Promethearchaeota archaeon
CGATAATATCATAGTATTACCTATTTACATCAAAATTTTAAAAACAAGAATCTTTAATTAATAACACTTACTTTTAAAAAAACTTGAGTGTTAAATAAAATATGCCTGCACCTAAAAAAGAAGCTTTATATATAATTGTGCCTACTCTGGGCTTGTATATACTTATATTGATATTATTTCTATTAACCCCATTCCTTAATGTTGCTGATTTTTTTACTAGATTTGGGGCACTATTTGGATTTACTTCGATGTTTATAGCAACGATGATGACCCCCTTTGCTGTACAGTTGTATAAAATCTTTGGAAAACCATTTGTAAAGATGCATCATATCTATTCAATAACAGGGCTTTTATTGGTTACACTCCATCCTTTGGTTTTTGCTGTTTCTGTAGATAATATATTAGTTTTCATTCCAGATTTTAGTTCTTGGTATGGTTTTTGGTCTTTAGGCGGACGTTTAGCACTAATTCTAATCTATTTAGCTATTGTAGGCGCACTTTTAAGGAAAAAAACAACAAAATATTGGAGAATTATCCATGGTTTAAATTACGTTGCATTATTCCTCGCATATATTCATGGAGTTCTTATAGGTATCGATTTTCAAAATATTGGGATTCTTATTATCTTTACATGCATGATAATTCTCAGTTTTGGCACTTTAATTTTTAAAAGATATAAAACTTTTAAGAGAAAGAAAAAGAGTTAATCTTGAGTAAGATATTTTTTTTTTTAGAATTTATTATTTTATATAGAAATCTTAGCTAAATACATTCCATCTTCTTCTTTACAGATGATCTTACAAGATAATCCAAGTTCTAGGGTAATTTCTTTAAGTGTATTAGGATCTATTTGTATATTTTGGAATTTTTCTCCTAGATTTTTTCTATATTTCATTTGTAAAGTTCCTTCACCAACATATCTTCCCAACTTCCGGTTTCTTTCCATATAATCAAGAAGAAATTGTTCTTGAACTAAATTAGTATCAATCGAATCAAGAATTATTATTCCTTCTGGTCTGAGGAGTGTTTTACAGTAAGATAAGAATCTTTTAATTCCTTTTAAATTCCCTACGAATCCGATTGACCTTCCCAAGAGAAGAATCGTATCAAATGAATCCATTTTTAAACTATAAAAATCTGTACATTGAACATGTTTTACTCCTCTTTTTCTCATTATTTCACAAGCATGAGAGGATATATCAATCGCATAAACTTCAAGGCCTAATTTTTGAATTTCCAAACTATGTGGTCCAACTCCTGCTCCCATATCTAAAACTTTACCTTTGCATAATCGTATTGCTTCTTTTTCTAAATTTGTAAAATCCTTAGAGCTTCGAAAGAAATATTGAATGGGAACATTAAATTTAAATCCATCATCTCGAATTAAAGTGATCTCTGCGTTTTTTTTACCGTTATAAAAATCTTCAAGAGCTTCTCCAAAAGGTTCCATTCCTTTTTCTTTCATAATTATAATAATGTTGAATTTTATTCTCCTTTTTTTACCTTTCCTTGAAAGGAGGAAAATTGATTAAAAATTAACTTAGTGTTGCCTTCAATTTTAGCAAAAATGTTAACAGGACTAGCAGCGACAGGTTTATCTCCTGAACTTGCTGGAGTCGGTCCCCAGAAGATACAAAATCCTTGACCACTAATCCAATATCCAACATCTCCGATATCACATTCCGTTTGAGAGTTTTCTGCGGGAATTGATACAGGACAATCACCATAAAGTTCTTCGCCCCATCTTGATAAACTAATATCAAATGGAAGAGCATCCCAAATTGCTTGACATGTCTTGGGATTTTTGTCTATTAACAGTTTAGCTTTTACCTCTCCGATTTTTTCATTTTCAATTATTACATATTTCATGATGCTATATCAAAAATTATGGTTTTAACAATATATAATAATCATTAATATTTAAACAGAATAAATAGAACAATACAAATAAAACTAAAAAACAAATTTAATTTTAACAAACAATAATAATTATAGGCATAATAAAAAAGTGAAAGAGTTTTAGAATATGGTACAAAATAACGTTGACAAATTACCTTTAAATCCAATTGAAGCTCAAGGTTTATTGATTAAAGCGGTGTATAAAAAGTTTGGAGTAGAAGTATTGTCTATTATAAAGAATGTTTGTGGGAAGCAAGGAAAGGCGTTGGGTTTAAAAGTTAAAAAAAAAATTCCAAATAACAATTTGACTACTGTCGCTAAAGCATTTTCAAAAAGTTTTAATCCAAATTTCGTTAAAGTAATTTTTATCTCGGATGAAAAATTCCAGATTCATGGTACTAAGTGTCCTTTTGGTCTTGAAAATACCTCTAGAGAATTATGTGAAGCCGTTATGGCCATAGACCATGAGTATTTTCGTGAAGCAGTTAGTGATCAGATCGAACTCAAGATTCTCAAAACTGTTGCGGAGGGAGACCCTTATTGTGATACCGTTTACGAAATAATGAGATAATCATATTCCTAAGAATATTATCAACTATGATTTTAGAAAAAACTATCGACTTGATTAAACGAATTTATAAAATCCATAAGATTATACCCCCTAAAGCTACAAAAGTTATTATTGGATTAGGATACACGGGTGTAGAAGTGACTGGTTATGCTTATGAACCTTTTTTAGGATTAGCCTCAACCTTACCAAGTATTATCAATACAACTGATTGTAATAAAATTGATTTTGCTGGAAATCTTACAGACAGAAATCTTAGCGAGCTATTAAACTGGGCTATTGAATCCTCCAGTATAAAAAAAATCATTGGTATCGCAACTTTAAATGGAGTATCTCAACATGTTCTACGGATAATGAATCCCTACAAAAAAATTAAGGAAAATTTGAGTAAATATTTAGAAATTAATAAAGACACGAATATAACATTTATTGGCTTAATCAAACCATTGATACGTAAATTAAGTAAAGTAACTCAAAAGATAACAATAGTTGAAGATACACTAACCATTTCACCAGAGTTTAATCAATTCAACTTTAAGCAGAATATAAGTCAATTAAAGGATGAAGAAATATATACGGATATATTATATTGTACTGGAACTACTTTAATAAATAACACTCTCGAATCTATATTAGAAATTTATAAAAGAAGAGCTCGAAAAATTATTTTGCTTGGCCCAACTGCAAGTATGATCCCTGATATTCTTTTTGATTATGGTATTGATATAGTGGGAGGAATGGAGATCTTTAATTCAGAAGCTACAATACAGATTTTACAAGAAGGAGGGGGAACAAAGCTATTTAAAAAATTTGGTAGAAAATATAATCTTACGAGAGAATGAAATTATATAAATTCTTGAATTTCTATAAGATTTTTATAAAAAAAAATTATTTCTAAAATACCTATAAAATGGCAGAATTATCATTCAAAGTAATTGTTATTGGACCTGCCGCAGTAGGGAAATCCAGCCTTATCCGAAGATTTATTGAGGATAAATTCACTTTAACCTATAAATTTACTATCGGTGTAGATTTTTCAACTAAAATTATAGAATATGCACCAGGAAAGAAAGCAAGAGCAACAATTTGGGATATTGGTGGCCAAGATCGATTTAAAACACTACGTCGTAATTTTTATGAAGGTACACATGGCGCAATAGTGGTGTTTGATCTTTCTAGAGCCCAAACTTTTTCAAAAATGAAAGAATGGGTGTCTGACATGAACCAGTTGCTTGAAGAAAAAGTTCCCCTTGTAATTCTTGGAAATAAAGTAGATTTAATTCCTGAAATAGGTGATGTAATCGATAAAGAAGAACCAAAACTATATGCTGATAAGATGGATAGTACATATATAGAAACATCAGCTAAATCTGGTGAAAATATTCAAAAAGCATTTGTTGAACTTACTAAAAAAATAATAAAGAACACTCTAAACGAATAAATCCCACCCTGATTTTTTGATTTTGTTGAAAGAGAAAAAATTTTCCATTTTTACCTAAAATTCATATATAAAATAGGATAAAAAGAAATTCTTATTTATTTATAAAGTCTGTTAAAAACTAGTATTTAATTAGGAATTCTCTCATTCAATTAATATATAATTAGGAAATAGGATTTTTTGGAAAAAAACTAATAAGCTTCACATCCATAAATGTATGAATATATATTGAAAATAATTGTCATAGGACCTAGTAGTGTTGGAAAGTCCTCTCTCATTCGCAGATTTGTTGAGAATGAATTCTCTTTTAATTATAAGTTCACAATAGGCGTAGAAATCAATTCTAAAATAGTGGAATATAAGGAGGGAGCATTCGCTCAACTTACAATTTGGGATATCGGAGGTCAAGATCGCTTTAAGATATTACGTCGAAATTTTTACGAAGGCACATATGGGGCATTGGTGGTATTTGATCTTTCCAGAGCCAAGACTTTTTCAGAAATGAAACAATGGGTATCTGATATGAATCAGATACTTGAAAGAAAAGTTCCATTCATAATTCTGGGAAACAAATCTGATTTAGTTCCCAAAATTGGTGAATCATTAAATCAAAATGATCCTATTCATTTTGCTGAGAAATTAGATAGTGTTTATCTTGAAACATCAGCAAAAATGGGTGTTAATGTTCAAGAAGCATTTACTCAACTTACTAAAATGATTGTAAAAAATTCTTTTGGTGAATGAGCTATTTCTCTAATTTTAAATTTTGTCGCCCTAAAATAGAATTTCTATTTAAACTCAATGTTTTGGAAAAATTTTAAATATCAGACTAAGATTATTTATTAGAATTGTAATTTTGATTCCATATTTATCATGTCACTTTATGTATTTAAGGTTATAATAATTGGACCTGGAGCTGTCGGAAAAACTTCACTATTACACCGATTTGTCGAGAATAAATTTTCATTTCGATATAAGTTAACAATAGGGGCAGATTTTTTATCAAAAATTATTGATTACAATGATTCAACAGTAAAATTGCAGATATGGGATATTGGGGGTCAAGATAGATATAAATTTTTAAGATCTAGCTTTTTTGATGGTGCTAATGGGGCATTAATAGTTTTTGATATTTCTCGATGGCATACATTTGAAGAACTTGAAGATTGGCTATCAGATTTACGAGAATATGCAGGTAAAAATATTCCTTTTGCCGTTATTGGAAATAAAGTAGATTTGATTGATAAAAGAGATGAACTTTATGAGAGAGAAAGTGGTGAAGTATTTGCTAAAAAAGAAGAAACATTCTATATTGAAACATCTGCGAAAACCGGTGAAAAAGTAGAAGAAGCATTTTTAAACCTCACAGAAAAAATGGTTAAGAAAGTGGGTTCCAAATAAATTGTCTTAAGAATCCACAATTTTTAATAATCCTAATGATATGAGATTTGTATAAAATTTTGATTTATTTCGTTTAATCATTTCATTTTTGAGATCTTCATATTCAAATAATAAATCGTCTAATTTCTTTTTAGTTGATTTTATGTCATTGTTAATAAATTTGATATCTTCTTCCAATTTTTCAAAATAACCTAATCGTTCTTTCTTCCTTTCTGTGTCTGTTATTTTTTCTATATTATGTAATTGACGCGTTGTGGGTCTTTTGTTTTCCTTTTGCTCTAAAATTTTTGTTAATGATTCGAGTTTAAGATTTAGAGTTCTTCTTTTATGAGAGTATATTTTTTCTTTTTTCTTTTTCTCTTGGTTAAAAATATTATCATTTAGAATTTTAATTTCTCTCTTCCAGATGGATGTTTTCAATTTAACAATCTTTTTTGCTTCTTCCTGTAGATTGTTGATAAGATCATAATCCATATCCATATTCTCACTCTTTTCATCTAACAAGAAAATTTCATGAATATTTTTAATATCTAATATTACATCAGCAAGATCATCAATTTTAAATCCATTTTTATCAACTACAATAGCAGAAATTTGACTCTCAATTATATATCCCTGAAACTTGACTGAAAATATAAAAAGATATAATTCTTTTTCTTGAATTGATTTAAGATCATAATGTTTTTCGATTCCTTTGCGTCTTATAATTAATACACTCAAATTTCCATTAAATTCATCGCTTAGACAATAATCTATGATATTATTAATCAGTGGGTGCCCTAAAGCGAAAAAGTCAATTTCTTCTTTATTTCTAGCACGATCTAAACTGAAAGTCCCCAAATACTCATTTTGAAATTGAAATTTTGAATTTTTTAATAAATTATCGTTTAGAATAATTTTAGAAGAAAAATTAAAATCTTTAGAGATTTTTCCGTTAAGTTCTTGAATATCTACTAAATTTCCATACAAATGCTCTTGATTATCGAAAAATAATTTCATTAGCAAATATAATTCGTTATGAGTAAGTTTTACATCCACACATGATGCTAGCGACGTGATTAATCCCTCCATTTGAAATGATTTCTTATCAATCATGAGATCATCTAATTGCATCTCAATTTCTTTTGCTTTTCTAATTTCTTCATCAAGAGTTCGATAAAATTCGTTTAATTTCTTGCGTTTTTTCCCATCTTCCTCAGCGAAAATTACTCCTTTAAAGTCTTTTTCGATCCTCCCAATTATCGGTTCTAAAATTCCAATAGATTCTTCAAAAAGATTAATCCTTTTTATTATGGCATGGATTATATCTGTTTCAACTGTTCCTTCCATAAAGATATTATAAATATAAATTTCTTTTGATTTCTGGCCAATTCGATCCAATCTACCGATCCTTTGCTCAAGTTTCATTGGATTCCAAGGTAAATCATAATTTATTAGGACACGACAGAATTGGAAATTCCTACCTTCACCTCCAATTTCAGTGGAAATCAAAATTGAGAACTTCTTACTAGATCTAAATCTTTCAACTGACTCATCCTTTTGGGTCTTATCTAAACCCCCAAAAAACAGTTCAACATCGAAATTAGTATTATGGCTCTCTATTAGAGATTTCAGGAATTTCAAAGTATCTACAAATTGAGTGAATATTATTATTTTCTCTTGAGAGTTTTGTGAATAAATTTCATCTATTAATTCAAGTAATTTAGCTGATTTCGAGTCATAAGGTAAAGCGTTAAGTTTATCATAATATTCTTTTAATATTTTCTCTTGATTAAGAAGATCAATTGCTTCTTCTTTTTTTTCTTTAGTATATTTATTATTAAACACATCAAATATTTCACTTTCAAGGAAATGATCCTCCAACTCTGCTTCATAATATTCAGGATCTCCTTCTTTTATTATCTTAGTATCCAGAAAAATATCCTTATATCTACCTAGTTGATCTAACCTCCTTTCAATGCTTTTTAGAAACGCCTGTTTTGAACTAGTTAAAAGTTTTTGTAAAGTTGTAATTATGAAACCAATCCCCACGTTTTCTTTGCTTAATGAAGAATTATAAACTTTTGCTAAGTAGAGCCGTATCTCATTATACACATCTAATTCTTGTTGAGTGGGATTTATCATTAACGTATTTACGATTCTTTTGTTTAATAGATCATCAGAAAATACATTTTTCTTTCGGTTTCTAATTAAAAATTTAGATAATGTGTGATCATCTTCAATTCTTTTTAACAGTCCTAATTTAAAAGAATCATCCTGCACTTCTGTAAGAATATGGTTTAAATTTTTATTTCTGTCAATATATTTCATGTCTTTAAGAAGTTTTATAGTGTTTTTAACTTCGAAATTATTCAGTTTATCAATATTATTCAAGTTAGTAATTAGTAAGTTAATGAATGGCATGTTCTTTCTAAAATGTTCAAAGTCGCTAAAGTTTTCGAACGTTTCTGGAGAGATTAGCTCAATTAGTGAAAATAATTCAAATGAATGAAGTTGTAATGGTGTTGCAGTTAATAATAGCATACTCTCTGAATTTAAACTCAGATCTTTAGCTAATTCATAATTCAGGGTTTCACGATAATTTCCGGTCATCGCATTAATGAAATATCTTCTTAAATGATGCGCTTCATCAAATATTACAATATCCCATGATATGCTTGATAATAATTCGATATAATTTTTATTTCGAGCAAACTGAAGTGAACAAATAATTAAATTATCATAATAGAAA
>JAEOTW010000047.1 GCA_016839655.1 Promethearchaeota archaeon
AGGTTAGTATATTGGATAGTGCAGTTAAAGAGAATGAAAATAAATCATTTGGTTTTGAAGAAAGGGGTATAAGTATTAAAATTGCCTTAATAGCGATTACAACTGCTTTATATACAGCATTAGGTTATATTTTCCAACCGATTAGCTTTTCAGTATTTCAATTTCGCGTAGCAGAGTTAATTGTGGGAATGTGCATTATCTTTCCATTTGAAGGATTAATTGGTAAGGTTTTAGGTGTATTTTTTGTTAATCTGACATCACCTTTAGGACCTATTGATCTAATTAGTTGTATAGTAAATATTCCTGCTTTATGTTGTATCATCATTCTAAGAAATAAGATGTATTTAAAGTATTTAGGCGGTTTATTATATGCTATAATAATCTCTATATATGTTGCAATAATCTTGAATATTATTCTTAGTTTACCAATTATTGTAAATTTTTTCTACGTATTAGTTCCAGAGATAATTTTAGCCACGCTTGGTATATTACTGTTTGATACAATTAAAAAGCGATATAATCTAGGATGATATTATCATCTTATTATTGAAATAACTGAACAGATTCAAAAAGAACGAAAATTTTTCTTCATTTCAAGCCTCTTGAACTATGCCTTAGCAGGACATAAAACATCTCGTGATGAAATAATAAGTATGATAATAAACTTAAAGAGGAAAGGACTAAAAGTTGCGGCCGAAGTAGAGTAAAATTTTAAACTAAAAATTAATATTATTTTTCCTTTTTTAATTATACAATTAGCGTTCAAAACAATTAATATCGAGGGAATTTGTTATTAAAAGCCAGGATATGGAAATAATTTTCAAATTGATATCAAATTTTATCGAAAAAAAAGTTGAATCCATACCTTTACACTTACGAAAAAATAATATTATTGTTCATTACTATAATGAGATCATTAGATTTTGGAGTAAACTGAACTTTATAATTACAAGGACATATTCTGGCTCTGAACATCTTGATGTTAATAAAAACTCTAAATTTTTATATGCTACTTATAGAATACTATGGGAACATGCTTCTGAAGAAGAAATTATAAGAGAAATAAAAAATATCGATCTGAAATTTTTAAAAAGACTAAAATCCTTTTCTTGGAATAAAGCTCTTATTCATAAAGATGAAGAGGAACGGCTTAGTATTAGAGAATCTATCCCTCGTTTCATGATAAATCATTTACTTCCTGTAATGGAAATAGATTTTCTTAGAGATAATGTTAATTTTATGAATAGAATAGATAATAAAATTGAAATTACTTTTCGAGTTAATAATCTTAAAAAGAACATAAGTTCTAAGGATCTTTCAGAACAAATTAAAAGAGAATTAATTAAGCATCAGATAAAAAATCGTAAAGATATTCATATTCCAGAAATCTATTGGATACCACTATCTCAAAAAGATAGGACAGTGAATCTTTCTCTTTACCGAGAGGGAAACCTTATATTTCAGGATAAAGCATCTGCAACTGTCATAAAAGCTTTATCTCCAAGAGAAGAAGATAAAATCTGTGATATGTGTGCTGCTCCAGGAATAAAAACAAGCTTATTAGCTCAATATATGAATAATAAAGGACGGATATTCGCTAGTGATTTTTTACTTGAAAGAGTCAAGATGATGAAGATATTACTTGACAAGCTAAATGTATTAAACACAGATATCATTAATACTGATAGTATCATTTTACCTATCCGTTTTCGAAATTATTTTGACAAAATTTTGTTAGATGCTCCCTGTACAGGCTCAGGAAATCTTTTAGCTAATCCTGAATTAAAATGGAGACAAAATAAAAAATTCCTACAACAAAATCTAACCCTTCAAAGGAAATTAATACAAAATGCAATAAATTTACTAAAACCTGGTGGAATTTTAATGTATTCCACTTGTAGTCTTTATCCAGAGGAAGGAGAACATCTGATTTTGGATTTCCTCGATTATTTAAAACCCTTAGATTTACCAAATTGGGTATCCCCAAGTTATAAAATCAATAATAAGACGGTACCCGGAACAGGTAGGTTATTTCCTTCAATTCATCAGACTCAAGGCTTTTTTATAGGAAAATTCAAAAAAAATTGATAATTACACTCAATATGTCAAAAAGGAAATTTTGGACCGTAGGACAAATCGACGCTACAGGCGTTCGAGGTCCTCACGAAAAAGAACTTGCAGATATTAGTCATGTAAAGCATGCTCTTTTTGTAAACTTAGATAAAAACGTCCTAAAAGATATCGTCTATAATGAATTAGGTGGAATTATCGAAAATATTGGTTTTAGTGAAGATTGGACAATTTCTATAGAAATGTTCCCTGAAGTAAATATTCATTTGGCATATAGTTATTTTGGAAATGAGTTTGGTGACGATATTGAAGCGGAATTTAAATTTTATTTTTCTGGAGAGCGTGCTTTCTGGGTACCAGGAGAAGATACCGCAACATATATCGATATTGTTGTGGATTTCATTGAAATAAAAATAAAAGAGAAGGAACCCTTTGAAAAGAATTATGAAATTAAAACAGAATTAATGGAGAAAGTATTAAAACAAAGAAGTGAACCATTTAATTTTCTGAAAGATGATGAAAAAGAAAGATTAGCCACTTTTCTTGGTGCAAAAGTGTGGAAAGAAGCTAATGCATGGCATATAAAAAAGGAATTTTTCCCTGAAATTTTCATTGAAATTATTTGGGATGGTCAAAATGGGCTAGATATAAAATTTTCTGGGAATAATTTGTCTAAAAATATTGATAGTTATCATATTGAATTTGTTGGCATCTTCTTCCTAAATCATATATTAAGATTTATTACTGTTAATAATATTGACAAAAAATTACCTGATATCTGCTATATCATGTTCTCAAGGTATTATACAAAAAATGTTGGCAATTGGGAGTATAGAGTAAGATAAAACTAAAAAAAGATAATATAATAAAAAATTTAAATTGTAGTCCACATTTGTGACCTTCCTTTTTTTTCTGCTCTTTTGATTTTCTTAGAGCTCTCTAAATCTGACATTATTTTCCAAATAGCTGAATTACTTAATTTAAAGTATCTCCTCAATTCTGGAGTAGACATCTTGGTACCATTTAAAAGATTCGGGATTAGTCTTTTTATTTCATCTATTGTATTTTCATCAGAATCAGAATCTTTAGGCATCTCGGCTTCTTCGTCATTTACTTCCATTTCTGTTATTATTCTTGATGCAATTTTGTTCAATTGTTTAATGTTAGTATCGAGATTCTTGGGTTTCATGAAAAGACAACATAGTTCCAAATCTCTAGGAAACGCAACAATATAAAACTTATCATATAATATTGCTCTAGGCTTTTTAACTGATTCATTTCCACCACGAAAGGCTAAATAAAAATTCATTGCAAAATCGTCTAAACTTACTCTCTTTCCTACAGCTGCGTATTCTTTTTTCCACTTAAGAAATGGCCCATCAATCATATCAAATCCAATTAAAGCGGCACCAAAGATTTCATTTTCAGTAAAATTCATTCTTTTAACCTCCTCCTTACTATTACTTTATCTAATTCTTTTTTAATGATATTCATTAATTTCATACGTTCTGAAGGATTAATTGCTGTTAATCCATACGTCTTAATATGTAGTATATCTTCGACTCTCTTAAAATCCATTCGTCCTTCTATTTTTACTAAATCCTGCTTATTAGCGATAGCAATTATAGGACACTCTTTTCCTACAAAATGACAAGCATAATTAATTAAATCTCTCGAATTTAACACGTTTCTAGGAGTCGAGTCCGTAACAATAAAAATAATATCCGATCCTAACAAATAATCTCTAGAATAGGTTTTTAAATAACTCTGCTGGCCACCTAAATCCCACAGTCTCAATATATAATCATCAAATTTAATAGTCTTTAAATCTAATCCATGAGTGGGAAAGTATAATCGATCTATTTCATTTTTAGCTAAAAGTTTTGCCAGCGTAGTTTTTCCTGTAGCAGGATAACCTATTAATGTCACCTTGGCCAGCTTATCTATTTCAGAACTCAACATTTTAAATCTTAAAATTGGATGGTTTATTATTAAAGAATGAATTGTAGAAAAATATGAATCTAAATAATACAGACGTATTATATAGGTATTATAAAAAAAAAATAAGGTATAAAGAGGAATTATCGATTTTTTAACAGAAATTTTTTCATCCATTTGGGGAGTATAAAACCCCCATACCAACAAAGAGCGCTCAATATTAAAATTAACCTAATAATAATGACTATCAGTTCATTAAATGGGACTGATGCGTCTAATAATGCCCCAACTGCGAAAGCAATATAAGCAACTATTAAAAGTTTCCCTTTAAGTTTCACTTCTGGATCTCTAGATTTCAATGAAAGATTAGCGAATAAAAAGCCAGTTACGACCACGATTGATAAAAATATTATTAAAAACACCATTATAAAAGACCTATAATTTACATCTACTGGACCATTTAATTCACCTATTAAACTTGGATTTAAAAACAAGAAAACGAAAAATAAGATCTCAAAGATACCTCCAATAATTGAAAATATTGAAAGAATTAATTTACGTTTTTCAGAGTACAAGAATTCAGTAAAAGCTAATAACCAAAGAATGATAGCAAGTGGTACGAAAATATTTCCAACCAAAAAATATACTTCTGAAGGAATTCCAATCCCATTACCCAGTGCTACAAGAAAAGAGATGGATGAGGGCCACCAAGGTTCAGATATGAAAATCCACGTCAATCCAACTAAAAAATAGATCCTCTCTTTATATTTAAAATATCTCGAAAGTATTATAATGCCAACCAAAAAGGAGATTATCACAAAACAAATAGAAAATATTCCATTTACTGTATCTATAGGAGTTAATGACATATGCCAATTCTTTATTTATTTTTTTAGTATAAATAAAAATTAAGAGGTTGGATTATATAAATTTTGAATTTTTTTATATAAATTAATACATAAGAATTTAAAGAGTATATAAAAATATTAATAAAATTAATGATAGGAAGGTAGGAGCAATTAGACTTATCGTTAATAGACTTTGAGAAACCTTAATGCAAGCTTTTAGAGTGTCGATTATTGCATTAAAATATAGAGGGTTTCCCCAAATTTTAACTCTTTCAGAGG
>JAEOTW010000292.1 GCA_016839655.1 Promethearchaeota archaeon
ATTCCAGTAAATTTAGATGATCCTTCGAGATATATTCCATATGAATCTGATGAGGCCGGATTAGTATCAGTAATAATTAGATTAGCATTATCATACAAGAAGGAATTACATGAGAAATTGGATATTAAAACTTGTCCTGTATTATTAACAACAACAGTCATTAAAGTTGTTTTAGATATATTTGTATTAATGAGAAGGGTGTTGTTAATGTAACTTGTGCCTTGAATTACCCCATTCGTTATATTGACCGAACCTGAGGATATAATAATTCCATAATTTAATTCAGAAAGGACTTTAGAATTATTTAATGTACATAAGGCATGTTGATAGACATACGCTTCAGTAATGATACATTCAACCAGGTTTAGTTTAGAATTACCCATGAGATTAAATTGGTATATATCGGTGTTATAGATATCCAAATTTGTTTGACCATAACCATGAATTCTATAGATAGAGCAATTTTTTATGTGTCCTATTACAAGATAATCTTTTTGTTGAGTATAAGGATTAGTTGAGGCAAAAAGCAATAAATTGTGTATAGAAGTATATTCAATTTCTAGTGATGTAGGACCTGAAATAATACAATAATTAATTGATGAATAATCTGTAAATTTTAGAGAGGAAATATTCATCGGAGTTTGTATAGTGTTGATTATTTCGATAGAGCTATTTGAAACAAATATGTGGTTAGAAGCCGTAATAATAACTTGCAGGATACTACAATTTATAAGCGAGAGCTTGCTCTTATCGCATAACACCACACTAAGTTTTGAATTCCATATATTTCGAATGGTCAAGTTTTGCGCTCCATAAAGAGCTATGGAAATTGAGACATCACTATTAATAATAGTGGTATTCTTCAAGATTGTTGAATTTACCACTGTGTAACCGTTAATAGTTCCATTTGTGATTATTAAGGAATCTTCTAGCATAATTTGGCTTGCATTAAATACCACGGCATAGCCAAATGTATCTATTGTACTATTCAAGGAGTACGTATTTGGAGGAAATAGACTTAATAGAGGTGGAGCTGCTTCATAATAATAATCAACATTGATTTCATTGTTATTTTCAGATTCTTCAGGAATATCATCATCAGGATCGGCTTGAATATTGATAGTATAAGTATTTCCGGAAGTGAAATAAAGTTTGTAATCACTAAGGTCAATAGAAAAGATAAAAACTTCATTAATGTCTAGATTTAAGGGAGTTTGAGAGTTATTATATAGAGTAAGATCCAATGAATCAATTTCCGCGATAATAATAACCCCAGTAGTATCTAAATCTCCTATATTTGAAATCTCAACTGTAAGATTATCATTTTCGAGAGAATAATCGGAAATTGTCAAGTCTGGATAGTAAATAATTTCGTCATGTGGAAAGTCTCTAAAAAAAAAGAACCATGCTACTAAGCTACCGGATAGTGCGACAAAAATAACTAGAACTATAGCAATTATTAATTTTTGATTTCGTTTCATAAAAATCAAAGAGTAGATCGAAAGAATTTCAATAAATAATATTGTAAATTAAGTAAGATACTATAAAAAAATTAAGAATTAAAAATATATGTTTGAACAGTAGGAAACTATAGACATTTTTGTAAAATATGTCACTACGCCTTTCTTTCTTTCTTATCAGGATAAGTATATACCATTAAAGGATCGTCTAGAAAAGCATCACCTGCTACCTTGATTGCTTCTTTAACATCATCTGATGTTAATTTATAAAGACCGTTTACATCATAATTCACATTCATAATTGAATTTAGAAAAAAGTTAATTATAAAAAATTTGGAGTCCGATAATTGTTGGATCTATATAGCACAAAATTGGTCCTATACAATGGAAAAATCAATATTAGTAAAAAAAAGAAATAAAATATTTTATTTTAGATTTCAAAAGGTAATTCAGATTCAGGTTTCCGTGAAAGTCTCTTTGGACCATAATAAGCAATCACAAGTATTGTATAGATGGTAAGCATGATGCTAGCACTTATGTAAAAAATCATCAATGGCATTAATTGAATAGTTCCAGTAATATAGCGTCCGGTTGCATTAAAACTGAAATGAAATATTATAGGTATAATCAGACTACCTCCAGTGTTGTTGTAAGCCCAGGTGAATAAAATCGCTAATACGATAACAATGACAATGTAAATATAGAATGGCATCCTTGGTTCAATTAGATATAATGGTAAATGCCAGCAAGCCCATATGATACCCAAAACTAAACTGGATTTCAGTGCGCTCATTCGTGACTCTAATCGAGGTAAAGCATACCCTCGCCAACCAGCTTCTTCTGATAATGGTCCCATAATTAGATTTTCCAACAAACTGAGGAAAAAGATGCCTATTGTCATATTAGATGCAATTATTGGAACAAATCCGCTAATGATTATATAAAATACCGCAACAATTATAGGTAGTAATATTAAGATAAATCCTGCTATGTACCAAAATGGTCCAACTTTCCATTTACCAAATCCTGATAATAACTTTTTTAATCCCTCCTTTCCATCATTTAAACCAGTTAATAATATTGCGGAGATAGTAGGGCTTGTGACTGCTACAAGAAGCATGATATATTCTAAGAGAGATAAACCTCCGATCTCTCTCAATAATAGAATTATGAAAACACCAACAATCATTATCAGATAACTTAGCACGAAAAATGTTAACAGCGAATACTTTTTAAGAGAAGTCATTATATTTGGAAATTAGAGAAACTATTAGTAATTTATAAAGAGCGTTGATTATTATTTAAATTTTTTTAAGATTTGAGAGCAAAGGAGAAATTTTTACAGTTGTAAAAAGAATACATATATTAGAAACGGATGAGAAAAAATGTCAGAAATATTTCCAGAGATTTATGATTATCATTATAGGAAAGATAATATGAACTAGAGGTTTTCCAATCTTTCTTGTTCTTTTTTCTTCTTTTTTTCTATTTTTTTCTTTTGTTTTTCTAGCTTTTTTCGCTTTTTTGCTTCTTGTTTTGCTTCTTTTTCTTTTTGTTTTCTTTCTTGTTTCAATCTTTCAAGTTCTTGCTTTTCTTTTTCA
>JAEOTW010000293.1 GCA_016839655.1 Promethearchaeota archaeon
AAAGAGTTGACTATATAAAGGAGAAATTTAAGATATTTAAAGCTGATACAATAGCACTATTTTTAATCCTTACAAAACTGGTTGTTCAAATTATGAAAATTTGGCAGGAAGTAATTACTCCTCTTGCTCCTGCAATAATCTTACAGCAAGCAATAATTCAAGTACAAATTTTATGGATCTTCTTTGCTCTCTTTACGTTTATTATAGGAATATATATAATTTTTAAACATAAAGAAGGTTCAAGTTCTTAAATAGTAAGTTAATGTAATTACTCTCAGTTAATATTTTTAGGGAAAGTTTCCTAATAAAAAATAATACCAAATTAAATTGATTTAGATAATAATATTATGAGAGTAGATTTAAGGAAATTACTGATAATTATATTAAGTGTAGTGGGACTTGGAGCAATTATAACAGTGGTTACTATGATTTTTGTAAATGCTGGCACTGATGGATCTTGTGGATGAGGGGGTTTCTTACTTCCTCCACATATAATTAAATCTATGATAAAATTTTTTACTATTGATACTCCCGAACAAATACAAACACTCTTTATATCTTTAATTTAAAACCCGAAAGGAATGAATCTTGTTATGAAATGTTGGTAGCAAGCTGACCTACCTTGCGATGGTTTCGGGTCATTTTATAAGTAGAAATAGCTATTATTCAGAAAAAGGATTTTCTTCTTTTTTATGTATTATAATTTACTAAATTATAATCAAAGTATAATGATAAATCTTAAAAAAATAGAAATTTTAATGTAAATATGACAACCACAAACCTTACTGTAAATGAAAGAAAAATCCCTTTAAAAGATTTTATGCAAGAAATGTTAGCAAACATTATAATTGGTTATCTGAAAACCACTAAGGGAGTACCTGAAGATATAGATAAAATCAAAATTGAGATTAGTTTATAAATTTTCTAATTTCATTCGTATTGGATTTGAATATATCATATAAACACTATTAGTTCAAAACCTTAATTTATAATTAAATTTAGTTATAATTTTAAGTTTCAAACCAATAATTTATTGAAAAAATATAGAACTTTTTTATATGAAAAGAACCAAGATAGTTTTAATCTCATTTTTTAAATACAAAATTTAATTTAAGTGAAAAATATGGGAGAAGAAAAAAAAGTCAAAACAAGTCTGATATTTTTCATAGGTCTAGCTTTCTTTACAACTGAATTAGCATGGAGTTTATATAATGCAAGAGTGAGTAGACTCTTAGAAACCTATTTAATCTTTCTAGGTTTCGTGGGAATGTGGATGGCACTTGATAATCTCATCGGTGTAATTATCCAGCCAATAATGGGGTCAATCTCTGATAATACACGTACAAAATTAGGAAGAAGGATGCCTTATATTATAATCGGAATTCCATCAGGAGCTATATTTTTTGCTCTAATTCCGACTCAACAAAACTTTCTTCAATTAATTATTTGGATGTTTTTCTTCGGTATAACTATGGGATTCTATCGTTCACAAGCGGTATCATTAATGCCAGATTTTATTAAACCTGTTAATAGGAGTAAAGGCAACGCGATAATTAATATGATGGGAGGTCTTGGGGGTGTATTTGGCTACGGATTAAGCTTAGTAGCAGGAATTATCACATTACAAGGATCCTTTCTAATAGCTGCTGCTTTAATGGTGGTTTCACTATTCGTATTGATATGGAAAGTAAAAGAAAGAGATTCTTACAGTTACAAAGCTTTGCTAGAGAAAGAACAATTGGAAGGTAAAAAAGTTAAGGGAGGAATAGAAAAACCCGGTTTAATTGAAAGCTTTAAGGATATTCTTAAGGAAAAAGATAAGAGCACTTTGATTATGGGATTTGCTATATTTTCTTGGTTTATTGCTTTTCAAGGATTAGCAGCTTTACTTACTATCTACGGGACTAATGTATTATTACAAACAGATGATTTCTCAGGATTTTTAGCATTTTTTGTTGCTTTACCAATAATAATCTTTGCTTACCCTTTCGCGATTATCGCAGGCAAGATTGGTAGGAGAAACGCGATTAAAATAGGATTAGTAATAATGATCACATGTCTAATTATACTCTTCTTTATAGGATTTATGAGAGCTGCAGGATTAATCCCAGCAATTATACTTCTAGTTTTTGCTGGTATAGGTTGGTCTTTTGTAAATGTTAATTCAATTGTAATAATTTGGGAATTAGCACCATCTAGTGAAAAGATTGGAACATATACAGGGATTTATTACTTCTTTTCTTTCCTGGCTGCCATTACTGGACCATATATATTAGGAGGATTAACCGATTTATTCAACAATCCATTGATCAGCCCACCCTATACTCTCGTTCTGAATGGAGCGATATTCTTAATAATAGCATTAGTACTAATGTTTTTTGTTAAGCGGGGGGAAATCGAACTAACAGAAGAACAAAAACTTGCTAGACAAAAAGCAATTCAAGAATTATAGTATTACAAATTCCTTTTTTTTTTAATATTTTTATTGTTTCTTGGTTTTAATTATATATTACTCTCAAAATTTATAATTATGAAATTAGAACCAGAATGTATTGGCTGCCTTTTTAATCAAATGCTTAAAGCATTTAGATTACTCCAACCCAATTTTTCTAGAGAAATTATTCTTAAAGCTCAGAAAGAGCTCATGGAATATTTAAAAGATTTTGACATTGAACAACGAGCGGCTCCTTATCTAGGGAAAATTACATACAATATAATCTCAGATCTTTTAAAGGACAATGATCCATATTATAATCTGAAAATGCAATATAACAGTTTAGTTATGGAATATTTTGAAGAAATTCTAAAAACTATAGAGGATGCAAAGGATCCACTATCTAAAGCTATTTTGGCTTCAGCTTTAGGAAATACAATTGATTTTGCCAGTCAGCATGAAATGGACATTATATCAGATCTAAAAAATTTCGGTATTGAAAATTTAGTTATAAATGACTATGGAAAATTTCGAAGATCACTAGAAAATACCACACATTTACTAATTCTTGGAGATAATGCTGGTGAAATTGTTTTCGATAAAATTTTAATTCTAATCCTTAAAAAATATTACCCTGATTTAGAAATAATTTATTCTGTGAGATCCGCTCCGATAATTAATGATGCCACCCTTGAAGATGCTAAATTTATTAGTTTAACAGATTTAATACAAGTTATCGAATCAAATGATGCTCCAGGTGTGATTGTAGATGATGCTACTGAGGAGTTTAAAAAGCACTTTTATAAAAAGAATGGTGTGATTTTATCCAAAGGTCAAGGCAATTTTGAGAGTCTTTATGGTATGGAAATCCCCCAAAAAGAAGTTTATTACCTATTAAAAGCAAAATGTAACTTAATGGAAAGAATTTTTGGAGTCAAAATTGGAGATTTAATTTTCAAAAAAAAGATTAAAGATTTTTAGTTAACGGAGTTAGTTCTTAATTTTTTAATAGCATCTGTAAAGAATCCAAAATCACCAATTTCAAGGCTTTTTTCTGATTCTTTAATTCTATTAAAATATTCTTCGATTTGTGTAAATAAAATATTTTTAAAAGATGTAAATTGACTAACTTCGTTACAATCTTCATTAATTTCCCTGCGATATAATGAGTAGAACATATCCAATGATTTTTCTATTTCTTGTCTAATATCATGTTTTACAAATTCCTTGTCAAGAATTGCTACGAAAATTAAATTATATTTGTATACTATAATCATCTCTACATCAAGACCCTTGATGTTGATCTCCTCAATTCGTCCTAGATTTTCACCGAATAAACCTAAGGCACCTACAAAAGATGACAATAAGACTGGATTAATTTTTGAATCTAAAATAAGATCAAGAAGATATTCCCCAGATTCTTTACAAATAACAATACCTTTTAACAGTTTAAAATCTTCTGTAATAATTATCCCTATTATTATTAATACGCTATGTAACTAAAGACTAATTATGTTAATAAAATCATCCATATTTTTGTCTAATAATTGGATATATTATCTGGAAAATAGCTGTGAAATCTGATCTCTTATTTTATAGTACTTTATAGTTTCGTGTCATTGACACATACAGTATTTGTTATTAAAAAAAGTAAATTTGTTTTTAGTTTTCTAATAGCCCTCTTATTTTATTAACTGTTACTTTAAATGCCTTAGCAGATTTACTATCAGGGTATTTCAAAATAAATGGTAACCCTTGATCACCTTGTTGGCTAACTTCAGTTTCAAATGGTATTGAGCCTAGTACTGGAACATTAAAATCGGTACTCGCTTTTTCAGCACCACCTGGAGGGTATAAGTCGATATACTCTCCACAATGTGGACAATTAAAACCAGCCATATTCTCAATTATTCCAAGAATCTTTCTTTCCATTACCATCGCCATTTTAATAGTCTTTCTAGCATCCATTAGCGCAACTTCTTGAGGAGTTGTAACAATTACAACATTCTCATCAGGAATTAATTGTAAGATATCTAAGGTTTCATCTGATGTTCCAGGAGGCAAATCACATATTAGATAGTCAAGTTCACCCCATTCTGCATCTCCTAGAAACTGTCTTACAGCACTCATCTTCATAGGACCGCGCCATATAACTGGCTCATCAGGAGTAAGAGTTAAAAATGCCATACTCATAACTTTTAATTTTAGGGGACCATCAATAGGATAAAATTTTTTAGCTTCAGCATCAACTCGGGGTTTTAACTCCGAACTGATACCTAACATTTTAATAACATTTGGTCCTGTAATATCCACATCAAGAATACCAATTCTCAACCCAACGCTAGCTAAACTCATAGCAAGATTTATAGCTACTGTAGTTTTGCCAACACCACCTTTTCCGGAGATCACCACGATTTTGTGCTTAATTTTCTCCATATTCTTTTTTATGTTTTTCGTCCTTTCATCCATCATCATTTCTTTTAAATCAACATTGGGTACTTCTTCTTCTGACATTTTCTATAACCACTTAAGTTTTATAGTCATATCTCAATTTAGTTATTGTATGATTATCAATGAAATAATGTCCTTTAATTTTATGCCTAATAATTTATGGTAATTTCTTACTTTTTGATTTATATTTTTTAATTTCTACAAGTCGTTTTTTATATTAAATAAACTGAAGAAATTAATAAATCTCAAAATATTATTCTATACTCGAAAGCGAAGAATATTATAAAAACAAAGGTGTTGTTGAATTCCAGTAAACAATTTCATGGAGCTATATAAATTTTTACCCAAAACAAATTGTAAGAAATGTGGGAAACCCACTTGTATGTCTTTTGCGTTAGATTTGCTACAGGGTAAAGTAAAAGTCGATGATTGTACCCCACTCCTTGAACCTAAGTATAAGAATGATTATGCGAAATTAAAAGACTTAATAGGTGCTGAGGAAGGCAAAGAAAAAGAACTAAGAATTGATGTTGATACCGATTTATGTGATGGATGTGGTATTTGTGTAACTGTATGTCCTGTAAATGCTAGGTATTGTCCACCAACTTTAAGTGGAAAAGCCCCAGATTATCCTCCAGAAAAACACCAATTATTCCAAGTAAAAAACGGGAAATGTGAATTATTAAATTTGGAACATTGCCGCCGAATAGAAGCACAAGGGCGAGAAAGAGAATGTCGTGTTTGTGAGACATATTGTCCTCGTGAGGCGGTTAAAATTGATTATGTATAATTATGTAAATTATTTTATTATTGAAGTGTAAAGAGTTATGGGTAGCAAACGTTTTATATGTTCGGGTTGTTCTTTGTTATGCGATGACATCATCATTAAAAGTGATGGTTTATATATTGATGAAGTTTTAGGAGCATGTTTAAAAGGAAAAGAGAGGTTTGATCAAGCAACATCCAGTAACAGATTACTTAATCCTCAAATTAGAAAGAACGGGAAAATGGAGAAAGTAACTTATGAAAAAGCATTAGCTAAAGCTGTTGATATTATTAAAAATTCCCAAAAACCACTCTTATATGGATTTTCAACTGTTAGTTGTGAAGCTCAATTAAAGGGTATTGAGTTGGCTGAATTAATTAATGGATTTATAGATTCTAATTCTGTAATATGTCAAGGAAAAGTTTTAAATAAATCAAAAGAAACTGGGATTACTTTAACAACGATAACAGAAATTATTAATAAAGCAGATCTTTTAATCTTATGGGGAGCTAATGCTGCGGAATCCATTCCACGTTTATTAAATAAAACTCTTTTCTCCCGAGGAAAGTTTAGAATGACGGGAAGGGAAATTAAAACTTTGATTGTCATAGATCCAGTAAAAACTGCCTCATTTGGAGTAATGGGTGTAAGAGATGTAGCACTCCAAATTGAAGCTGGAAAGGATATAGAGTTAATACGTGTTTTGAAAGAACAATGTTGTAATACTGATAGTATTCCAGAAATGGGTGTAGCTGGTATTGATAAAGATGATCTTAAGAGATTATTACTTCATTTAACTGGAGCGGAGAATGGCGTTATTTTTATAGGACAAGGTCTTTTAAGACCTCAATCTGGAGCAGATGTTATTAAAGAATTGCTTGAATTAGTACAGTTAGTAAATGTTAAGCAGGAAAAAGGGCGTATGTCTGTTATGATGTTAGGTGGACATTATAATATGGCAGGATTTGAGCATGTTGCTCTCTCAAGTTATGGGAAGAATCATAGTTTGCAATTCTCAAACAATCAATTAATTGATGCTAACGATACAATTATTTCTAAAATAGATAAGGAAGATTTTGATTGCTCAATAATTGTTGGGACAGATCCAGTTTCACACTTACCCTTAAGTTTGAGTAAGAAATTATTGAAAAGACCTTTAATTTTTATTGATATTAAACAATCAGCATCATCGTTTGCCGCGGATGTTATCCTCCCTTCAGCAATAACTGGAATTGAATGTGGAGGATTAGTATATCGAATAGATCATGTCCCAATAGAACTAAAAAAAATATTGAATCCACCATGTAATATTCATTCTGATGTAAAAATTCTAAATAATATTTTTAATGCATTAAAGGAGGGTTAAAAATATGAAAATGATTGTAAATACTATAAGGATGGTGGATAATGATCAAGTTAGGGAATATTTTTTTGGAGATAATAATTCTCTGAAAGAGAAATTAGCAATTGGATTCATCAATCCTGAGGATTATAAGAAGCTAAACTTAACTTCAAGTTCAAATCTTAGATTAATAAATAATTTTGGTAATGTTGTAATCAGACCGGTAGAGGATAAAGATATTCCAGTTGGGATCATTAATATCCCTGTGTCTATTTGGGCAAATCAAATAACTGGAATCGTTAATGAGGAACCAGTTTATAAAAATATTATTGTTGATGTAGAGGTTACAAACGATTTAGTTCTTGGAATAAATGAGTTATTGAATATTATTAAAGAATGATATTTAAGGAATAGTAAAAATGAGTAGATTAATTATCAAAAATGGATTAGTATTTGATCCTCTAAATAATATCCACGGCGAAATTAAAGATATTCTAATTGAATCAGGTAAAATCGTTGAAAAATTTACTAATCAAAAAGATGTTAAAGAAATTGATGCAAAAAATAAAACAGTTATACCCGCAGCCACAGATATTCATACTCATGTAGCTTCCCAACAAGTTAACTGGGCTAGATTGTTAAGTACGGATAATGATAAATTTAAAGAAACTTGGAATGGTCTAACTTTAAAAAGTATCGCAAAAGCATATCTTTCAAATGGATATACATTCATTCTTGAAGCAAATGTCTTTCCTTCCTTAGCAAAGCACACAATTTTCAACTTCAAACATTTGCCTGTTCTCGATAAAGCGATGTTATTAAATGTCAGTAACCTTTGGCCTTTAGAACTTGAGTTTCAGAGAGGAAAAATAGATGAAATGGCTATTTTTTTATCAGATCTTTTATCTAAAACATTTGGTTTTGGTTTTAAAGTATATAATCCTTTTGAAAATGAAGCTTGGAATTTAAGAGAATTAAAAAATAATATTTCCCAGCCTGGAAGATTATACAATTTTTCAGCTTTAGAGGTTTATGAAAATTTAGTTAAATGCAATGAAAGGTTAGGTTTACCTCACTCAATTCACGCTCATATAGAGGGATATGAAACTCAAATTGGTAAAAGCAATCTTTTTGCTTTATTAGAAAAGTTAAATTCTCTAAATCTAGAAGATCTTAAAAGTAGTGATCTAAAACTTCGACGGAACCAAATTTTTCATATCTCTCATGCTAATACATATGCACCTGAGGGAGACAATAAGAAACTCATTGATTTTCTAAATGAAAATCGACGTTTTGATATTGATCTTGCATTCATAGGATTCAATCAAGTGAATCCTTTAATAACTTCTGATAGAAGGCTAATAAATTCTATGTTGACAGAAAATATCTTAGATAATCCAAATAAACTGATTAGCTCTGCTATAGAATTTGAGGGGGATTCATTTGTTTCGATGAGGACATTCAATAAAAGTAATTATCATGATTGCGTATTGTGGGCTAATGCTCTAGATTTAGCATTAAATGTTAAAGATAAAATCCAGGTTAGCCTAAGTTTAAATTTCCCTAATTACGCTAATATTACAAATATTCCTGAAATTGCAACTTGGTTAGTGAGTAATAAAGCGAGACAAACCTTCATGGATGGAATGGATAAGGATTTTTTAAAAAATAATCCGTTACAAGATAATGAAAATCTTCTGAATTTTTCAGAATTTGTTATTATTTCAAGAATCAGTCCTGTAATATCCTTGGGTTTAGGTGATTTTAAAGGAAATTTTGGTATTGGGGCTGATGGTGATGTCAATATTCTAGATATTAATATTAATGATATAGAAATTTCAAAAGAGCATCAAACTCTAAAGAAAGCGCTATCTAATTTAGATTGTGTTATTAAAGCAGGTAACATAGTAAAAACAGGAGAAATTTTCAATTTAGATTTAGATGGAAATATTTTTTGGTCTAAAGGCTCAGTTAGCATTGAAGGGAAAGAGTTCCTTATGTCAAAGAAAAAAGAGTTTTACCAGAAGTATTCATCAATGTTTTACGATACTTTAGAAGTTTCTATTGATAAAAAGCTTTTAAGAGAAATAAATTGATATTTTATTTTATAAGGAAAAAGATTAATTTTTTTATAGATCCTATAAAATTCACTAATAAGGGCGAATTCATAATTTAGAAATATGAATTACGTAAATGTGAATAAGAAAACAGTTTTCATTAACAATGGAAATTTATATTTAGAAAGTTTTAAGATAAATAAAATAGGGAATATAAAAAAATTAAGCCGTTTTCCAAATCTAAAAGCTCTTTATTTAGAGAAAAACAAAATTAAAGCAATTGAAGGCTTAGATAATTTAGTTAATTTAAGAAAATTCTATTTAAAATTCAATAAACTTACTGAAATAAGAGGATTAGAATCTCTAGTAAATTTAGAAGATTTAGAACTAAGTGGTAATCAGATTTTTAAAATTAAAAATCTCAATCATCTTGTGAAGTTAAAAGAGCTTCTTTTGAATAATAATAAAATAGTTAATATTGAAGGTCTTGAAAGATTAATAAATCTTGAAAATTTGAATTTAAATGGTAATAATATTGAGGAAATTAAAGATTTAGAGACTTAAAAGAAGCTTAAATATTTAAACCTTTCATACAATAAAATAAAAAAGATAGATGGATTATGGGAATTACCTAATTTAGAAGTTCTAGAACTTAAAGAGAATCCTATAACTAATTGGGAATCTCTTAAAGAAATAAGTAGTTTAAAAAAAATTATAAAATAAATTTATCTCTTATTTTTGCTAAATATTTATCGAAATCTATCTGATATTTTTTGATATTCCTGCTCATTGAGAGTTAAATATTCTCTACTATTCAAATTAATTCGATTCAAAAGGTTATAACTATCAATTTCCTTGATATATCTAATTATTGTATTGTAGTGCATATTAAGTTCCTTTGAAATCTGATTTTTTGTGCAACCGTTTTTATTTTCTGTTAAAAACTCAATTATTCTTCTGCACTTTTCTTTGTTGATTGTAATGTATAGATTGTCACGCTCTTTACCTAATAAGTAATCAAAATAACATGATTGTCCATTTATATCTCTTTCTCGGATGAACTCAAATGCTAATAACTTAGATAAATGCCAATTTATAACGTATTGACTTAAATTCATCATCTTAGCAATTTTATGCTTATAAATTCCTGGATATTGTTTGACAATTTCAAGGATTTTTTCTCTATTCATATTAAGTAACACAGTTCTTCGAGTGAATTTCGATCCTTCCAAAATAAGGCTTTTTATTAATAATCTATGAATGATTAAATTGATGCCATCGATATTCAAATTATTATCTACTCTTGACTTAATGTAAAAAAGAGCTTTTTCCTTTTCGAATATTCTATTCTTATTGAGAAATTCCTCTATCAAATTAAGTATCTTCACTTCATCTTCAGTAACTTCTACACCGTTAATTTCTAGTTGACTACCCTTTTTGCGTTCTTTATTTGCAGAGATAAACTTTATTACTAGTACTATTGCTAAAGAGCAAATATAACTGATTGAAACAAATTGTACAATTTCCCGATTCTTTTTTAAGAGGTTTTCAATAAAATTAGAAAACTTCGAGTTATGAAGATCTTTTATACTGTCAATAGAAATTATATTTGCTGGTTTATCAATTATGAAGAAATTATCAATAGTATTCTCAGAAAAGTAATATTCATTATTGCCGTCTTCAGTATTCTTGATTCTATTAGAATTTATGAAAAACAAGACTGAAAACACAGAATATAATATTAGAATGCTTATGAGAAGATCTGCTTTTTGACATTTTTTCATTCTAAGAATCCTTTCTATTTTTTCATAGTATGAGTTTTTAAATAAACATCTAATAGTATTTATAAAGATAATTGTGTTTTTTTCTTCTTGTCAGATATATAAAATGATTTTAATATATTTTTAATCACTTTGTTCACATTAAATTTACTTCTCCTTATAAACCCATCAATCTATAAACTGAATACCACAAAAAATCTTCGATAATACCTTCAGTTTATGTATTTATTGATTTAAATATGGCTTTAAGCATCATGAGGATAAAAAGATATAGTCTTGCTTTTATGTATGCAGAAACAAGAAAAACAAAGTAAAAAGAAAAGTCTAAAAATCGGGATATCAGGATCCGAGACAATATTAGAAAAAATAAAAAGGAAAACTCCTTGGATATTTGGCAACTGGATAAGGAAACCTAAATATATCTTTCCCAAATTAAAACATCGAAAACTAAGTTTTCCATTGCCGCCAAGATCATTAGGTTTTTTTATTACCATTATGATTTTATTTTTTCTTCAGACAGGGATATTTTATTTAATTCTTAGAGAGTCCCCTGCATTAGGAGCAGATTCAAATAATAAGCCTATTTTTATATGGCCTGAAAATGTTCATGAAGCATTTATAATTGAAAGCATTGTTGCATCAATTTTAATATTTTTGTTTTCCATTGGATTTTTTCTACTTTATCAGGCCTCAAAACATATATATGATAAAAAAATGGCACATATGATAATGGTAATGGCAATTATAGTGATATCTATAAGTTTTTTTGTACTTCAGCTTATGTTAAAAACAAAAATGCCAAAACCCGTACCAGGTCAATAATTTAATCCTTTTGACATCTGAACGGTTAAATATAAATATCTAAAATATCAAAAAATTTTTAATCATTTCTAATTATAATTTGTTAAATCTAAAAAAATTGATATTTAGATTTAGTAATCCAATTTGATAATTATGAGTGTAACCTCTAATAATAACAAAAAGTGTCCTCAATGTGGTAAAAAGAATATAGCTGAGGATAAGATCTGCACAAAATGTGGATTCGAACTTAAAGAATATAATCCTGGAGATTTTGTCATTATAGAACATCTGAAAGGATCTTTATATGGTAGTATTGCTTGTTTGACTATCTTTATAGCATTCATGATATTAGTAACAGTTGCTATCGGTTCCCAATATGGTACTCAGGCAATTATCCCTCTGATAATTATATGGCCCATTGTAATAGGATTTATGTTCTGGGCATCAATATATTTACGAGGGCTTTCTAAAATCAGAAAATTCGTTATCACAGCTGAATATATTGAAATAATTGTTCCACATAAGCCTTACTTTAGAGTAAATTGGTCTGAGCTTGATTCAATCGAAGTTCGAAAGCGATCTCATCAAACTTGGGCAGCATTACCAGGTAGGATCATAATAGGGCCGAGGTTTGTCTACTTTAAATTAATCTTTGAAGGTACAAATTTTACCCAAAGTTATGAATTTGAATCGGGAAAAGATTTTAAAAGAAGCTCTCGAAAGGAAATATTGATTGCTCTAGATGAATATGCACAAAAGATGAATAAAGATTATAATGGCCCAACAAAAAAATAATATACTTAAAATTTCCTTTTTTTTTATAACTCCTTTCAAGATTAAATTATAATTTCTTTATTAAAATCTTTAATAATTTAATCCTTTTAACATCTGGACTGTTGTATACATGTTTTTACCACCTTTTCGAAGATAATCCATCGCTTCTTCGATGCCCTCAACAGTTAAATCAAACATTGGGATGATACTTGAAATTATCTTTCGCGTCCATGGCGCCCATTCAGGTCTTATAAGTTCGGGATTTAACCAAACTACATTATTTTTAAAATGATTTGCGAGTTCTTTAATATAATATATCCCTGGTAGCTCATTTCGATGATAATAATAAATCGAACCATACTTCTCTGTAAGTTCCCAGCTAGCCATAGCTGCATCTCCAACAAGTACTACTTTATACCTATTATCATATTTTCTTAAAAAATCATTGAATTCAATTGCCTCATCTGGATTCCTTCGAGCGTTGAAATAAAGAGATTCATAGACACAGTTATGGAAATAGTAGTGTTTAAATTCACGCCAATGTGACATATTATTAGCTGCTGAGAAAAGAAGATTGACTAAATGAGCATATGGGGTCATACTACCTCCAACGTCCATTAATAGTACCATTCTAACATTGTTTTTCCTTTTTTTATCAAATACGATTTCAATATCTCCGCAATTCTTAGCTGTTTTGTCTATGGTCTTATCCAAATCTAATTCGTCTTTTTTTCCGATTTCTTCAAGTTTTTTGAGTCGTTTTAAAGCAACTTTAATCTGTCTTGTATCTAAAACAATATCTTTTCGATAATCCTTAAAAATTCTTTTTTGCGCGATTTGCATAGCCATGCGCATACCAGAAGAACCTCCAACTCTCATTCCCGCGGGATTTTGTCCTCCATGACCAAATGCTGAAGAGCCTTGAGTTCCAATCCAATGATTACCACCATTATGTTCCTCGTCTTGCATTTGCATTAATTCTTCAAATCTCTTTTGCATCTCTTCAAGATCAAAAAATTGGCTCATCATCTCTTGAAAATTGCCACCTGTTTGAGACATATCAAAATTTTTCTCTAACCATTTCCAAATTTCATCTTTTATTTCATTTGGGGCATTAATCAATGCCATATCTCCATACTTGGCCTTATATTTTTCTAAAATATCCTCGAGGAATTCTTCTAAGTTATCAATATTAATATATTGCTGGTATTCACGTAGAATTAGTTGTAAACCCTCTATGAGTTCAGGAAGAGTAATATCTTTGTTGAGCCAATCCCATATTTCTTGTTTAATATCTTCAGGGAATTTTAACATTGCTTCTTTGAAAAAATTTGCAAAAGCGATATCATATATGTCAAAATGGTGTTCATTTTTACACAATAATGAACGTGATGTGTAGTAGAATTCAACCATGTTATGGATGAGCCCTTTATTGAGGGCTTCCATTAAGGTCATATACTCCGTGATACTTATAGGTAAGCGATCTTTTAGATAATAGAAATACTCAACAAACATTGAATAGAATTTACAATTATGTTCTCTATTAATTAATATGAATTAATCATTCAATATAGGTTTATGTTTATTTAAATCCTCATAGCATATTATTATAAGATTATATTATAGACTTGAAAAAATGAGAAATCCCCAGTTAATAATTCCCCCAATTAATAGAGCAATAGCAATTTCCATTACTGAAATCTTTAGTGCATACTTCCAATTAGTTTGTTTCGCAATTATGATAATGGTGGCAAAACAAGGAATATAAAGCATTGTTACTAAACTAAAGACTATCATTTGAATGGGTGTTAAGAGCTCTAAAAGAGTAAGCCCCAAGTTCTCAGCAAAAAGAGCTAATAGGACTAAAGTCAATTCTTTACGTAAGATCCCATATATTAAAAATATACCTATAGTTACAGGTAAACCTAACCAAAAGACAGTTATGGGATATAATACTAAATTTACTGGCTCTAAAGCATTGAAAATCAATAAAATTTCTAAAAAGATTCCCAAAATGACAATTATCGGAAGCGCTCTAAACACAAATTCTTTTGTTCTTAACCAAGTCTGTTTTGCGATAACACTATAATTTGGCATTCGGTATTCATGCATTTCCATAATTAATTCTATACAAGTTCCGGGCATTGATTTATTCAGAATTCTTCCTACAATTAGTATTACTAAAAAATTAATCACAAACAGAAACACGACCCATCCGAAACCTAAATATCGTCCTACAAGCCCCATAACCACAGTCATTGTAGATGCACACTGTATAAGTGAAGTTAAAACAATTGAAATCTTTTTTTCTCGTTCAGTTTCCATTATTCTACATCCAGCACAAGCAGGTACATTGCAACCAAACCCTAAGA
>JAEOTW010000294.1 GCA_016839655.1 Promethearchaeota archaeon
AAATGATGACAAAATATTCTCAAATTCCAAGTGGTTTAGAAGATAAAATCTTTAAACCGGAAGAACTTGCTTTTGATAATTTTATTAGTTATATCCTTTCAAAAATGCGAGAAGGAGAATCTTTAAAGACAACAATCAGAGAAAAAAGGGAAAGTGTCAATATCACAGCTGCTCTTTTAGCTGAAAAGGTGGGAGTACCAATTCAAACGATAAATTTCTTAGAAGAGGGACGATATAACCCAAGTTTAATGTTAGCATATAAAATTGCAGAAGTACTTCAGTGTAAAATAGAAGATTTATTTAAATTAGTATAAAATTCAGTATTTTTTTTTACTATTATGATTATTTTGGCTCCAAAAAGAGTAGAGTATGGGTGAGAACACTTGAAATTTAAGAAAAAAATCGTATCAAGAGTACAGCAATTCAGGAAGGAATTGGATTTATCCCAGTTGGAATTAGCTGATCTTGTAGGAGTTTCTCGCCAGACGATATATTACTTAGAACGGGGTTCATATAATCCATCTTTGACGATATCTTTTAAATTATCAGAAATCTTGGAAAAACCTATAGAAGAGATATTTTATCAAGAACCAATAATTAAAGATATTTTAGAAGACAAATCATTAGCAGCATCAAAAGAGGTTGCTGAAATGGCTGGTATCAGCATCGATAAATTAGCTTCTTTAAGCGAAATTGATGATGAAGAGCTGAACTCAAGCTTTAATGAGGATCAATTAGTAAAAATAGCTAAGGGATTAGGAATGAAGTTTGAGGATCTATTCGAAAAAGAAGCTGAAGATTAAAAATATATGAAGAAAATAAAGATAAATAATATTTATGGAAGTGTAAAAAATAGAATGGAAGAATTGGCAATAATGACCAAAGATCTTACAAAGAATTTTGGTGATATTGTAGCTGTAAGAGATTTAAATATTGAAATTCCTTATGGATGTACCTATGGTCTTCTTGGACCCAATGGTGCCGGAAAAACCACCACAGTTAGGATGTTAAATGCTATTATATCCCCTTCAAATGGTACAGCATCCATAGGGGGTTATAATATTCTCACTCAATCAAATGATGTGAAGATGATCTGTGGATTTTTACCAGAATCCCCTGGATTATATCAAAAATTAACAGCAAAAGAATTCTTGGAGTTTATTGGTGAATTGTATTATTTGCCAAGAGCAACTATTTCAAGTCGTATTGATGAACTCCTTGATATTTTTGATCTCGAAGGACGGGAAAATGACTTACTTGAGGGATATTCTCGCGGAATGAAACAGAAGGTCTGTCTCTGTGCAGCATTGATTCAGGATCCCAAGATTATTTTTTTGGATGAACCTACATCTAATCTAGATCCTGCAGCAGCGAGAATGGTTAAAAATCTTATATCAGATTTAGCGAAGAAAGCAGATAAAACTATTTTTATCTGTACTCATCTGCTTGATGCCGCTGAAGAATTATGCGATATTATAGGTATAATTGATAAAGGAACTTTAAAATTGGAAGGGAGTCCGAAGGAAATTATTGAATCTCAAAATGCAGAAGACTTAGAAGATGCATACCTTAAGATTATGGGGGTAACACACCTAGAAGACTTATTATCATGGCGTGAAAACGGTCCTAATGATGAATATCTCAGTAAGAAAAAAAAAAAGAAAAGGAAGTGATAAAATATGGCTTTATGGACGAAAATTGCTAAAAATGAAATTAGAGTTCGAACTTCAAAATTTCGCAAAAATAGATTAGCATTTTTCTTAGTTTTATATTCTTTCCTAATCTTTTGGGCTTTTTATCTTTGTCCTGTGATCTTTGATCAATTTATGCCAACCTTGGCTGGGATGGAGGAAATTTCTACAATTTTAATTCCATCTATTGCAATGATTATAGAACACCTGATGATGATCTTCTTCATTGCAATTATGATTTATCCTCTTAATAATATATATCGTAAGGCTGAGATTGGATTTAAAGAAATCTTGTTAGCATCTCCAACTAACGCAGGAGATATCTTTTTGGGAGAGTTTTTTGGAAAGATACCTATTTTATTCTCGTTCGTATTTGCTCTCACCCCTATTTTTGTAAATATGTTGAATCCGATTTTTAGTTTGTCGCTTATCCAGACTCTGACAATTTATCTATGTGTATTTGGTCTAGTATTTTTAGCCGCGTTAATTGGTAGTATAATTATGAGTTGGCTGGAACGTAAAATTGCTAAGAGTGAAAAGGCACGAGATTTTGCCAAAGCTTTATTGATCCTCCTTTCAATTGGGATGGTTGCTCTAATTTACTCATTACAGTTTGGTTTTCAATTTATTTTGGAAAATCCAGAGCTAAAAAATTATTTTATGTGGTATCCATCTCTATGGTTTTCTAATATTATACTCTATACTTTTGATCCTGGATTATTAAACTTATATATCTTGAATATATGGATGAGTTTAGCTCTAGCAATTCTCTTACCTTTATTAATTTCATATTTTTCTTATAAAAAAGCAGATCTCTTCTACACATTAGAAGGGGGGATTGAGAAAGTGAGTTCGATTATAGAAAAAGAAAATTTGTTTTACAAATTCAATAGACGGCTTATAGGTGTAAAATGGGAGGGTCTAGTAATCACTCAATTCAAGGAATTTTTCCGAAAAAAGGAAAATATCATGAAATTAGTTTATCTAAGTGGTATTACCTGTGTTTATGGATTAATTTTTTCATTTTCTGTAAGTGGCGCTGATAATGATTTCATATCAGGAGGATTTAGGTTGCTGATGGTGGTGTTCATGGGAGGATTGCTTTATGGGCTTATGCTAGGTAATTTTATCTTTGTTGGGAGTAAAGATTTATTATGGGTGTATAAACGCAGTCCAAGAAATGTAAACAGTCTAGTCTATTCTTACATTATAACGATGTTTATTATCAATACAATATTAGCTTTGATTGTAACTGTATTCTTTACTATCCTATTTGAATTTAATGCGTTTTATGTGGTAGTTTTTCTCATATCTTATCTATCATATGGGATAATAGTATTGATTGAAGCAATTGGAATACAAGGATTTAGTCCTGCATTCGAAGAAAAGGGAAAATATATGGGACTGAATATGTTTAAATTGATGAGTATCCAGATGGGGGTAATTACGGGTTTTATATTCTTAATGATTTGGTTGAGCGAAATATTACCTGAAATCACCGCTTGGGAATTGATGCCTACAATACTATTTATTTCCATACATCTTGCAATTGCTCTTCCTTTATTCTTTACAGGTTTAAGACATTTAAAGAGAATTGAATAATCTTGGTTTTAAACACATTTTTTTCTATCTTTTTTGCAGCTTAATTTTAGCTATGATTTCAGTAAGTAAATTTAGCATAGTCTTCACTGTAATCCCTGAACTATCTAAAGGAGGAGAAACCTCAACAATATCTAAAGCTCGAAAAGGAGAAGGGATATCCCAGATATAATTCATCAATTGACTTGAGGTCATTCCACCACTAACAGGAGTGCCTGTGCCTGGAGCATGTGCAGGATCTAAGCAATCAATATCAATTGAGATGAATAAATGTCCAACACGGTTAGCAATTTCTAATATCTTCTCTTTTACTAATTTTCGAGGATTTTTAGAGTCTTCTAATAGAGGTTGGCTTAATTCGTTAATATGGTTGTTTTCTACATACAATTGTTCTTCTGGTTCCATATACCTTGTGCCAATTAAAAGTACATTCTCTGGCTTAACAGCACCTGATTCAATTGATCTCCTTAAAGATGATCCATGGGAATATTGAGATGATAACATTCTATCTAATAGATCTCTATGTGCATCAAACCAAATAACTCCTACAGAGCCAATGCTTGACAAACCTTTGATTTCTGGGTAAGCAATAGAGTGGTCTCCACCAATTGTAATGATTGGAGCGGAACTTTTGGAGAGTAGATACTTAATCGAATTTTCAATACTCTCTCTTGTAGCTTCAGCATCTAAAGGAAAAACGGGGACATTACCAACATCACATATTTTCATATCTGTTATTGGAACACCTCTTCTTGACAAGAGTGGGAGATCCCTACATATTCGTCTTAATGAATTAATTGCAAAAGAAGTTCCTTTCTTTCCACTAGTAGCACTCTCAAAAGGGATTCCTTGAATTATTACATCTGCAATTTCTAAATTATCAGGATTAATTGCTAGTCCATTATAACTTCCATATTTATCCTTATAATGTTTAAATTCCATGTGCAAAAAACTCCTTTAAATTTATTACTAAATTGAGTAAAGAATATAATATAAATTATTAAATAGTATATTATCAATTTCTTAAAAAAGTAAAAAATGACAAAAAATGGAGAGTCAAGATATAATCACTGATTCAGATAAAGATATATACCGAAAACTTCAACAGTATTTTGATACTTTTCCTGTTGGATATCCTTCTACAAAATCTGGTGTAGAAATACGAATATTGAAGCGACTTTTTACTCCTGAAGAAGCAAAAATTGCTCTAAACTTAAAATTTTCACACTCATATGATGATTTCGAACCTTTAGAGAGTATTCATGAACGTCTAAAAACATTGGAATTCAACTATACAATAGATGAATTAGAGGCTATACTCAATAACATGGCTAAAAAGGGTGCGATTAAATCGTTAAAACAAAATAATCAAAAGACATACAGCGCAACTTTGTTTATAATTGGCATGTTTGAATATCAAGTAAATAAACTCACTAAGGAATTTGCAGAAGATACTAAAGAGTTTATGGATGAAGTCCTTATAGAAGATATGGGAAGAAATCTTCCACTTCAAATGCGTACAATCCCTGTTGGGATTTCAGTTGAACGCGATTTTGAAGTAACCAATTTTGATAATGTTAAAAATCTGATTGAGAATGCGGAAGAACCAATTGGAATTCAAAATTGTGTATGTAGGCAAGCAATTGTAACCTTAGGAGAGTCTTGTAAGGCCACCTCAAGATTAGAAGTTTGTATGGGATTTGGTCCTATGGCAAAAATGTATAATGATATGGGATGGTCTCGTGAGATAACTAAAGAAGAAGCAATTAAAATATTGAAAAGAAATGAAGAGGAAGGCTTAATTTTTCAACCAAGTAATTCACAAAATCCTGAGTTCATTTGCAGTTGTTGTGGTTGTTGCTGCGAGGTTATAAGAGGAATAAAACATTTTCCTAATCCCGGACAAATAATATCAACAAATTACTACGCTCAAATCGATACGAATCTATGTACCGGCTGCGGTACTTGCATTGAACGATGTCATATGGAAGCTATTACTCTTACTGATGATATTTCTAGTGTTAATAAAGCAAGATGCATTGGTTGTGGTAATTGTGTATATACTTGTCCCTCTGAAGCTATAGAATTATTAAACAAAGAGAAACACTTTAGTCCTCCGCTTAATATGGCGGAATATTATGATCAAAATTTAGCAGCAAGAATTAAACGTAAAGAAAGAGATCTTAGAAAAAAAGCACGATTAAAAAAATAATACAATTTCTCAATTCTAAATTTTAGTTTTTTTTTAACAAAGAAAAATAATTATTTATTAATGAATGTCAATGAAAGAGTTTCCTTTAGTTTTTCAATTATATTTTTAAAATCCTTGATATGAGTGTTGATTTCATTTCCTAAGTTAGGATCTATCCTAATTGCTTTTTCAATATTTTTAACAGAATTATTATAATCTTTTTTATCAAAATATGCAATTCCCTTAAAATACCATGCTCTGGCGAATTCAGGATTTATTTCAGTCGCTTTATCATAACTCTCAATAGCTTTATCATATTCTTTTCTTAGTTTGTGTACATTACCTAAATTGAACCAACCATCAGCAAAATTAGGATTTATCTCAACTGAACTCTTTATATTTTTGAGAGCATTATCATAGTCTTCTTTTGCTTCATAAGTTAATCCTAGCCATTTCCATGATTCAAAATGGTTTTTGTCATAATCTACGGCTCTTTGAAGATTTTCAATTGCAACGTCATAACTTGTCTTATAGTAATAATTCAGTCCAAGATAATAATAAGCATCAACAAAAATATCATCTAAATCTAATGCTCTCTTACATTGTTCAATGGATTTATCATAATTTTTATTTTCTATTTCATCTTTTGCCCGATTGATTAATTCTTTTTTATAGGACGTTTTTATCAAATCTTTGTTTTTGACATCTGGTGTTTCCATCATTTCATTTACTTTTAAAGCTCTTTCATAGAAATTAAATGCATCATCAAATTTTTTTAAATCAGCTAATTGATTTCCCTGTTCAATTAATAATTTGATTTCCTCTGAATGGACTTCATCAATTGATTTTTTAATCTTCGTCATTTCTGCTACCCTACGATCAAGATCATCAATAGATTGAGCATAATCCAGCCTTTTTTTGAGTTTTTCGATTTCTTTTTCCTTAAGTTTCTGTTCTTCTGCTAATTCTCCTTGGCCAACTAGTTGTTTTATTTCTGTTTCATATATTAAACTTTTAATCTTACCAACTTCTTTTTCCATCTCGGCTGTTAAATACATTTTATTTGTCATGGTTAATGCTTCATTGTATGTTTCTATAGACTTTTGAAATTCTTTTTGTTCCACCAATTTATTAGCCTTATTTACAACTTCAGTAACTTCAGCAAGATAAACTTTATTGACTAAATTTTTAAGATTTTCTAATTCAGGATTTTGGTCTTCAGGATAAGTCATTCTTTTCGCTAAACTTAAAGCAATATATAAATCACTCACTGCCTCCTCATATTTTTTTTGAACAATAATCTGAATAGACTTATCCTTAATAATATTTATTCCAGCAAGGCATGAATTATTGATCAATTCATTAATTTCTTTTAATTGAACATCCCTTCTTTCTGAGTGAACCATACTGTTTATTATATCAAAAGCTTGATAGAATATATCGACACCTTCATTAACTGATGTTATAGATTCCGCAAAATTATCTTTTTGTGTAATTAACTTTCCTTTTTGAATAAGAGGTTCAATTTCTTCAATATAAATAGGATTTAATACTTCCGCAAGAAGACTTAATTCAAGATTTTTTAGATCAGAATCGTACATCTTATTCGCTATTGATAAAGCATTTTTGAAATCTGAAATTGCTTGGTTAGTTGAATTTTGTTTTAATAAATCCTTTCCCTTTTCAGATAGAGGTTTAATTTGATTTGAATAGATTTCATTAATTTGATTCTTTATTGTATTAATTTGTGTCTTTTTTGCCTTTGGATCGAAATACATTTCTATGGTTTTTAAAGCATCTTCAAAAGTTTTAATCGCGTCATCATCTTGTCCCTTTTTTTTAAACTCCTTACCGTTTTCTATAATGTCATCAATTTGGGAATCATAAATTAGTGCAATTTCATTTTTAATTCTTAAAATACCTTCCGATCTAAAATCTCTTTCATAAATCTTCTCAGCAATACTTAACGCTTTTTTAAATATTGCTACTGCTTCATCCAGGTTACCTTTATTTTTTAACTCAAATCCGTCGGCTAATAACTGTTCTATATCATTTTCGCTGATCAATTTATTTATCTCATCAACTTCAGCATTTTTCAGGTGGATGTCATCTATATTCTCAACTATCTTAAGGGCATTCTTGAATTCCTCTTTTGCTTTATTATATTTCTTTTGAGCCGTATAATGTATTCCCCCTTGGATAATATTATCCACTTGAACAGAATAGGTTTGATTAATCGCATTTTTTATATTCTCTATTTCAATAGCTTTGTCTTCTTCTTCTTTTACTTTTAAATTTATAAAATCTAAAGCTTCTTGGAACTTTTTAATAGCTTTTGAGAAATTGTTTTTATTTTTAAGTGTATTAGCTTCTTCAATTATTAAATTTAATTTCTTCAAAATTGATGCTTTCATTTTAAAATTTCAAGTTTTTCCCTAATGATTAATCCTAAGAATTATTTCATATTTTTAATATTTTTCTTATAATCTTTTTATTTTTTAAAATGCTTGTATTAGATATTAAATTATATAACAAAAACCTATCACATGGCTAAAGAATATCCATTAAAAAAATATCCGACCATTGCTTGTTGTGGACTAGACTGTGGGTTATGCCCCGTTTATTATACAAAAGGACCTTCAAGATGCCCTGGATGTTGTGGTCCTGAATTTCATAATAAACATCCTTCATGTTCTATAATCACTTGTTGTGTAAAAAAACATAATTTTGAAACATGTGCAGAATGTACTGAATTTTCATGCTCTAAAATAGATAAATGGGATAAAGTTGATTCTTTCATATCTCACCGTGTTTCTCTCTTCAATTTGAGAATAATAAAAGAGAAAGGTATAGAGCAATTTTTAACTCAACAACAGAAAAGAATTGAACTTCTTGAGTCTATGTTAGAAAACTTTAATGAAGGTAGATCTAAGAGTTTTTACTGCATTGCTACAGCTTTACTTCCAATTAAGGATATTGAAAAGGCATTAGAAAGTAGTATAAAAAGAATTAAAGATGAAAATATTAATTCTAAAAACCTAAAGGCAAAATCAAAAATCCTCAAAGAAAATCTGACTAAACTAGCTGAAGATAAATCTATAGAACTTAAACTAAAAAAAAAATAATAAATTTTTAATTATAATTAGAAAATATAATTCTAATAAATAAAATAGAGGTTAAATTGAATGAAAATATTTTATGGTGGACCAATTATTACTATGAACGAAGGTCAACCAACTGTAGAAGCGGTAGTAGTTAATGGAGAAAAAATCTCTGAAATTGGGACCTTAGCAGAAGTTAAACAAAATATGAGTAAAGATATGGAATTAATAGATTTGAAAGGAAATTCTCTTTTACCTGGTTTTATTGATTGTCATATGCATCCGATCTCATTTATCATTTTGTTATTAAATTATGACCTATCTGCTGTTAAAAGCCTAAAAGAACTTCAAGGAATATTAAAAGGAGCAGCAGATCATAAACCAAAAGGAGAAATGATTTTTGGGTTAAGATTGAAAGAAGAAGAATTTGATATTCCAAGGTTACCCACTCGATGGGATTTAGATGAAGTATGTCCTGATCATCCAGTTTTTATTATTAGATATGACGGTCATATAGGGATTGCTAACACGAAAACTTTAGAATTAATTGATGTTGATTCTAATACAATTGCTCCTGAAGGTGGTGAAATAAGAAAGAATGAAGGTGGTGAAATAACAGGAATTATCTCAGAAAATGCTTTAGAAATGTTTATTTCAAAACTCCTTAAATACTTACTTCCTAAACTTAGCATATTAAGGGAATCATCTGAAAAAGCTTTTAAAGAATTTGCTGCAAATGGAATAACTTCTATTCATGGGAATCTAGAGGTTGAATCTGGAAGAGTAGAAATATACAAATCAATTCAAGATAAAATATACCAAAATTGGTATGCTCTCATATCAACTGATAAACCAAAGAAACTTTCCAAATTTAAAAAACCTCCATTGGATGGAGGAAAGGATGATAGTAAATTCAAAGTAGGTACTCTAAAGCTTTTTCTTGACGGTACTTTTGGTGCAAAGACTGCATGCATGTGGGAACCATTCTCAGATGAGCCTGATTCATGTGGTTTTTGTGTAGTTGATGAAGAGGAGATATATGAAAAGATGAAAGTTGCCCACAACAATGGATTCCAAATAGCTATTCATGTTATTGGAGATAAAGGGAATCGAATATGTATGGATTTGTATAAAAGACTTTTAACAGAATTCCCTAGAAAAAATCATCGACATCGAATTGAACATGCCTCTATGTTAACTGAGGATGTTCTAAAAGATATGAAAGAATTTGGTATTATTGCCTCGTGCCAACCTCCTTTTATTAATTCAGAATATACTTGGTTAGAAAAGAGAATTGGAAAGGAAAGATGCAAGTATACCTATCCTATGAAATCTATTCTTGATAAGGGTATAGTTTTAGTCTCTGGTTCAGATTGTCCAGTTGAAGACCCTAATGTAATTATGGGTTTACATGCTTTAGTTAACCGCAATGGATTTGTTCCAGATCAATGTATTCCAATGATGGAAGCACTTAAAAGTTATACGATTAATGCAGCTTATGCGGCGTTTGAAGAAAAGGTTAAAGGAAGTATCGAAGTTGGAAAATTAGCAGATTTTGTAATATTAGATAGAAATCCTCTTGAAGTTTCAACAGATGAGATTAAAGAAATTCAAGTTCTTGAGACAATAATAAGAGGAGAAACTATATTCAAAAAACCTTAATTAATACTCATTTTTAATAAAAAAATGAAAAAGTAAAAAATTAATTAAATCTTAAGCATTTACTACACGTTTATCCACGATATAATAAAACATATAGAGCACGGCAGCTAAGACACCAAGAATAATACTTGAAATTATTATTATTCCTACCCAGGAATAATCGGGTGGTGGTCTATAAGATCTATGTATCAAATAGACTATATTCTCACTTCCCGCGGCAATATATTGACCATTTGAAGAAATTTTCAGAGTGTTAATATAATCCCCTACAGAATAACTCCAAATAGGCATTTTTATTGTATTGTTAAAAAGTGTTACTTTACCATTGTAACTCCCCACAGCAAGATACTGACCATTGGATGAGAGGGATACCTCTCTCACATTTCCACCAATAGAATAGTTGTATAAAGGATTAGGACTAGATCTGTTGAAAAGATATACAATGTTATCCGACCAATGTGCAGCAGCAATATATTGTCCATCAGATGAAATTGATACTTCTCTTGCTCTACCACCAATAGAATATGTCCATAAAGGATTAGGAGTGGTTCGGTTGAAAAAATAAACTTTTCGGTCCCAACTCCCTGCTACAAAGAATTGCCCATCAGATGAGAAGGCTACTGTAAGAATATCATCTCCCGCTTTGTAGCTCCATAAAGGGGTAGAGTTTGTTGTTTCGAAAAAATGGATATTTTCATTGTCTCCTACAACAACATATTGTCCATTCGATGAGATTGTCACAAGTGGCCTAGTATCTACTGTTGTGTAGTTCCATAGAGGCACGTTGCTTGTATTATTCAAAAGATACACAGAATTATCCCAGTTTCCCCCTGCAATAATGTATTGTCCATCATCTGAAATAACTGGCGATTGCGCGTTATAATAATACCATAATGGTGTTGAGTTGCTTTTATGGAAAAGGTATACTCTTCCATTATAACTTCCCACAGTAATATACTGTCCATTAGACGACATCGAAACTGTACGTGCTTCCTCCAGTGTATCATATTTCCATAGTAGAGTGCTGCCTGTGTTATTGAAGAGATAGATATAATGATCATCGCTTCCTACAGCAATGTATTTTCCATCATATGAAATATCAACAGAATTTATTGAATCTCCTACTTCATACTCCATCACTGTATTAGTATTATTAGCTAAACCATTAAAAATGTATAGGTTGGCTCCATTGATAAATAAAATTTCAAAAATAAAAATCCAAATAAGAGTATGTTTAAAGAACTTTTTTTTTCGCCTCATTATTCTCTCTTTATATATATTAGAGTATTATTAGGTATATAAGAAAAAGCCTATATAAATCTTTGAGGATAAATATAATATTTTTTATTAGATTCTGTTTAAAAATCTAAAATTTGATTCTGAAAGACATGAGATTTTAATCTGTAAAATAGAGATGCTCATCAAAGCCTGTTTCAGCAATTAAATCTGTAGCTAGTTTCTGCATTGCTTTCTTAGTTGGATTCTGTAATATGCGTCTTGCTATATTGATAACTTTGGTTAACTTATTATCGGGAAACTCCCTAATAATTTGATCATACCGGTCAAAATTTATTCCTGCAGTATATACTCCTGTACTTCCATGGCCCGCTGCGCTGCTGGTTTGCCAATGTTCAACCTTTACTTCAATATTAGACATAAGATGGGAGCAAAAAAACCACTCTAAATAAAGGTGCATTCTTTTTGATTTCCTTTTTGTGTCTTTCAACATTTTAAATGCACGATTTAATCGATCAGGATGTATCTGTCTATACACTCTCTCATAACTATTATTCATATTCTCTCTAACATGGTCTTTAATGAGTTGCATTATTTCTTCAACTTTTTTAGCCCTATCTCCAGAAATCTCATGTTGAATTGCATCTACATGTTGTTCGATTGCATTTTGGGTCTGTTGACTTCTATCAATAGAAGCAGGGTGAGTATTTGAAGCTTGTTGAGCTCTTGAAGGAGGTGTAGTTCTTGGTTGAATTTCTTCTGGGACACTATAGATTTCTTTTGGTTGTAAGGTAAATAAAGCCTCTAACTTTGAAGGATCTTCTCGTACTTCTTTAAATTTATCTTGAATCTCTTGATTAGAATATCCAATAGATTGTAAGTAGAATGCTGCACTGGATAACTGATTCTCTAGGGCAGACGTAGCATTTGATGTTCCTCCAAATTGTTTTTCTATTTGTTCATCTGCGATCTTACTAATTTTTGATTCTTTTATTTCATTTAAGTTTAATGAGCCTAACTTTGTTAAGATATATTGAATTTGATTTGGAGTTAGATAATTTAAATTACCAGTAGGACCGATCATGAAAGAAATTTTCTCCATTTTCTTTAAAACACTAGCAAGGACTTCTTGAGTTTTGCCTTTTGATATTATAATAAAATGTTCTAAGAAATTCTTATCAAAGCCAGCAATTATTCCAAGATATTTTTCATCATATTTATTAAGATGCCTTTGTAATTGATTTCCTTGAAGATCTGAAGGTAAATTAATGTGATATACCATTATATTATCCATAATCATATAGATATAGTCAGATTTTTGCATCGGCATCAGTAAATATGCGTATATTAACAATCTAAAATTTATAATCTTAATAATAAAATATATTGCACTCTTAAATACTTTACATTAAAGTTATTTTCGATATTTTTTAGCTAATTTTCGGGCTAGATCCTGTTGTTCTTTTGTTTCTAAACAGCAAGGACGTAATTTTCGAATCCATTTAACTGGATCTAATCCATCTGGAATACAACCATTAAAAGCGGCCCATGCTACAACCATTATACCAGTTCTTCCACAACCCGCTACACAATGCACTACTATTGGATTTTTTTTTGTTCCATATCTACTTGTTATCTCGAAGAAATTCTTTAATTGGGAATCAGAAGGAGTTCCATAATCAGGAATATTTATATGAAAGAATTGAAAATCTTTTGGAATATCTTTCCTATTGTCAAATTCAGAACAATTTATAATTACTTTAATTCCTTCTTCTATATATCTCTCAAATAAGGAAGCATCTGGCCACCATGAAGCAGCCATTTTATTCTTAATAATCCACGTGAATGGGACTGTTCTTTCGGGCATACCCTTCTTAGGCCAATACCAAGGATGAACCATTAAATCAACACAAATATTAAAATTACTAAATATTGGGGATAAGAAGAAATATTTAAAAAATGTATTTAAATTTAGTTAACTATGAACTTATGGAGAGAAATTCCACCAGGAGATAATCCTCCAGTTAACTTAAACGCTGTTATTGAAGTTATTAGTGGGTCAAGAGATAAATATGAGTATAAACCTGAATGGGAAGCTTTTTTATTGGACCGTGTTATTCCCTCATCCGTTATATTCCCCGTAGAATATGGTTTTATCCCCCAGACATGGTCAGATGATAACGACCCTCTTGATATAATGATATTGAGTTATGAACCACTTGAAGTAGGGTGTATAGTAAAGGTCCGAGTGATTGGAGCACTAATTATTGAAGATGAACATGGAGACGACCCAAAAATCCTTTCTGTTTTGATTAATGATGCTAGATTCAACGGATATAACGATATTTTAGATGTTCATGAGCATAGACTTAAGGAAATTCAAGAATTCTATGAGACATACAAAAGATTAGAACCACATAAATGGGTAAAATTTAAAGAATGGTTAAATGCTAAAGATGCTAAAGAAATTATAAAGTATTCAATTAAACTGTTTAAAGATAAATGGGTAAAATAAAAAGAAATTGAATTATGGCAGATAAAGAAAAATTAACTGCTTATGATACAAGAAAGTACCCAATAAGGCCTCATATTGGTGTGGGAGTTTTATTAGTACGAAATAAACACTTACTTTTAGTGGAAAGGAAATACGATCCAGATGCGGGATATTGGAGTATTCCTGGAGGACATTTAGATCTTGGAGAAAGGGTAGAAGCTGCTGCAGAGAGAGAAGCTTATGAAGAAACTGGTTTTAAAGTTAAAGTATCAGAATTAGCAGGAATTATTGACAAAATTATGTATGATGGAAACGGAGAAATTGAATATCATTATGTTTTAATCAATTATTTTGTAGAACAAATAGATGGAGATCCTAATCAACCACCTAGGGCAGCAGATGATGCTTTAGATGCTAGATTTGTACCTTTTGATGATCTAAAAGATTATAAATTAACTGAATCTTTAATTGAGCTTCTCAAACAATTAAAAATTGGATATTAGAAAAGAAAAAATAAGAATTTTTTAGCTTATAACTTCTTTTTAATAAACTCATTTCTATATATGACATAAATGTAAATATTTAAATGATAAACCATCATAATTAGACTTACAACGAAATCTAATTTAGAAATATAAATTCTAAAGGTGTTGAAAATTACAATTCTATTTAATCGAGTATGGTTTCCACCAGATCAAGCAAATAAAATAGGTAAAAGTTTTGTAGATTATCTTAAGGATAATCCCCCTGACAGAACTATAGAGAAAAATTTATGTATCGCTATTTCATCTGATGACGAAGGAATAATACTAGCTTATGGTATTAGCGAAGTAATGAAAGGAAAAGAAAAGGAGGCTTTAATGCGTAATACAAAACAAAACCTTTTCTTAGCATCTAAAATTGATGGTGTTAGATATAAAACCGATATTTTTTTGGATTTCACAGAAGCTTATAAAATAATAGATATGGCACCACCAGCGGAAGTATAATTTATAACAAAATTTTTTTTTTTCATTTTCAGGTATAATTATATTATTTTATCAGAAAAAATGATATAATGTACTATTTCTAAATCATAAGACAAAAGAATATAATTTTAGCCGTATTATTTGTAATAGAGAAAACACTCGATATTTATTGAATAATATTTGAAGTAGGTTCGAAGAATTGTCTACATTAATGAAAACAGCTAAGAATGGTAATATTACCAGAGATATGGAGATTGTCGCTCAAAATGAACAAGTAGATGTTGATTTTATAAGGCGAGGTATTAAAGAAGGAAGAATT
>JAEOTW010000295.1 GCA_016839655.1 Promethearchaeota archaeon
ATTTCTGCAATTCTTTCTTGAGGACTTTCCACGGGACTCCCATGCGCAGCAAGAATTAACTTGAGATTAGACATTTTCTCAATATTTTTAATGGTATTCACATATTCTGCTACATCAGAATTTGGAGGGCCCAACCACGTAGTAATGGTTCTTAAGATATTATCCCCTGAAAATAGAATGCCCTTTTCTTCATTATAAAGAGAGATATGGTCTATAGCGTGTCCGGGCGATGGAAAAATTTCCCAGGGTTCTCCATTAATTAAGATATTTGTGTTATCTTCAATAACTTCATCTGGATCTTCTATATAGGATGCCCCAAATATCCTCTGGTAAAAAAATCTTGAACCAGCATTTCTTAAAGAATTTATAATTTTACGAGTGGTTTTTTTCCTGATTCTTAAATAATCTTCATAAGCATCTGTCTCAAATGTCTCAATGAAGCTTTCTTTATTTTTAATGATTTCACAGCTTTTTTTTGTCAAAACAATCTTTATTCCTAAAGCTTTTCTAATTCGTTTTAAACCACTAAAATGATCAGGGTGACAATGAGAAACAAGAATTCGTGTAATTTTGAACTCCTTCTTTAGTTCTCTGTAATGATCTTCAATTTCTTTCAAACCCCTAATTAATTGTTTTACTGCTCTTTTTGTCCCGTAGCCCGCATCATAAATAATTCCATCTGGACCCGCTAAAACATAAATATTTTCAGGTGGCTTAATTACTCCAAATCTTCCCTTTTCCTTTATTAAAAAAATGCCGGGATATACTTCTCTCATTCAATTTTTATAAATTTCCAAAATATTTATTACTTAGTCTTATTAAGATAGCAATTATGCCTTATGCAATTGTGCTTTCATTTAATGATGAGAGCTCACTCCCAATAAATCAAATTTTTAAGGAGTATAAAGATAAAAAGATAGGTTCGATGCTTTACGATCCTAAACTGAAACCTCATATTACTTTATGTACCTATGAAAATATTAATAGTCATTCTGTAAAGGAGAGATTAACTCTTTTCTCTATTGAGAATAAACCCTTCAAAATCCAGATAAGTAGTATTGGGTATTTTCCCGTTGAAAAAAGCGTAATTTTCTTGAATCCGAAAGCATCTAATGAACTTTTAAATATTCAACAGAAAATATTTAGTCTTTTTAAGGATTTTGAAACTGGAGCATCTCCTTTAACCTGGGTTCCACATTGTACACTTGGAATGTATCTCAAAAAGGAAGATATTACTGAAGCTATTGATATAATAAAAAAAGAAATTGTGATTACTGAAGAAAATCCATTTTATATCCAAACTACATCAATTTCGCTTGTTAAATTTGAACGAGAACCTTTAAAAATTGATTGGTGGTTAGATTATCAACTTAAAGGATGAGATTAATATTTTTAATTTCAATAAATAAAGAAAAAAAAAAAGGTTTGAAAAAATAATTAAGCACTTTTAGAAGTATTTAATAGCTAAAAGTATATCGTCACGCGTGACTTTCTTCCTTTTTGAATGTTTGGTCAAGGATAAAGCAGTTTTTGTTATTTTTGTTGCGGATTGTCCCATCCAATCAACTAATTCATCTACCGCATCCCGGGCGACGATTATTGCTCCATTATGTTTCATTAAACGTCTAATTGGAGACCAAGAAATATATTCGCTCATAATTTGATTCATTCCTCCACTTTTTTATTATTTTTGTTAATAATTTTTATTTTAAAATTTTTGATCAAATCAAGTTTATTATAATAACTATGTTCTTTGATATATTTAAAGATTTTTGTTCAAGCTTAGTTTTGTAGAGAATAAAACAGAAAAAATTGAACGACAAAATTCAGAATCAAGAAGATGATCAATCTCGTGAAAGTTAGTAAAATTTTACGGTTTTTTAATTTGTGTCGAAATTTAGGAATCTAAAATATAATATCTTCAATTTAATTCTCTTATTGATTAACAGTATCGAAATTAAAAAAAATAAGATGGAAATATTCAAATTCTGAAACACTATAGTAAGGAATTTTTGAAGATCTTCTATTTGGCTTTTTTTAAAAAGTAAGGAGCCTAGAGTTCTTTAAGTTAAATTTATAGACTTTATCATTAAATTGAAAGAATAAATGAATGATTTAATTTATAAATTAGATAATTTTTAATTTAGAACTAAATTCCAATTCTCTTCTCTTATTTGTCAATGAAATATAAAAAATAACTAAGTACATCATCAAAATTTTAATAAAATAATTCAATACTTAAATTCAATCTGAATATAATTTCAAGTTTAATACAGAGAATCCTTTATTAGACAAATAATGAATAGATATAAACGTATAAACTGGTTTTTCACTTATTTGGGGTTATTCTTTTTAGTTGTTATTTTTGGGACTCTAGTACACGAATTTGGCCACTATATTGTAGCAGTCATTTATGGAGTTCCAGCTCGAATAGCTTATGCGTATACTTTTTATTTTGGCACATTAACAACAGATCAAAGATTTTGGTTTATTATGGGGGGAATAATTAGTTCTTGGGTAGTATCAATTATAGGGATTACAATTATTCTTTTTAAATACAGGAATATGCATAGTCAAAAGGAACAGCCTGTTGGAATCGGCCAGACCATTTCCATAATGGCGGTTTCATTTAGTTTTCGTTTCATCTTCAATGCAGGTTTGTATTTTATTGAAACAACTCTTCTTGGTAATTGGACTGGGATGGATGAAGCCCAAATTGCGGTATATTATTTGGGCATTGCTCCTGAGATCTTAGTTTATGGGAGTGCTGTGATTGCTTTAACTTTTATCATCATTACACTTTATTATATCCCCCGATTTCAAAGATATATTATCTTAATTGGAGGGATTACGGGAGGTATCTTAGGATACTTTTTTTGGTATTATTGGGTAGGTCCAATTGTCTTACCTGTACCCTAATTACAAATTACTATAATCTACCAAATAACTTGTTCATAATTACAGTTTTTACAAGCAACAAGTTCCTTCTTTTGAGGAAAATATGGAAAAATCGAGCCGCAATTCTTACATTCTAAATCATAAATATCGTCATAGGATTTTACGATTCCTTTCGACATCATCTCATCTTTAAAATCATTTGTAATCTGGGTTAAGAGTGAGATTAATAGATAGTGATTAAGAGAAGATGCAATAAATTCAATTTTATTTGCCACAATCTGACCTATAACTAGTACATCTTCTTTAATTAAGGATTCTGTTCCATAATACCATAAGATCTTTTTATTAAGATCTTTTGCTACCAACTGGAAATTTATGATATAGAAAAGATGTTCAAGAATCTCAAAAAATAGTTCAGGATCAACTTTATATTCAGTTCCGACACCAAGACTTTTTATTGCTTTTTTAATACCCGGTTGTTGAGCAAATTCCCTGACGAAACTTGAAGGAACTACTTTAGGTTCGATTGTTATTCCATCAATGATTATTTCTGTAGGCCTTGAATCAAGCACCCTAATAGTGTCTTTGTTGTTCACATAGGTCACAATTGTCCTTATTTCTCCTGTATTATTTAGAAAATTTGGTGTAAAATGTAGATGAATTTGTTTATTAGAATTTTCATTTAGTTCATCAAATTCAAGATTAATTATTTTAACATTTTTCTCAGTCTTTATATTTGGAACGTTTATAGTAGGTGGAAAACACCTTGAAAATGTAAAAAATTCTGGGAATTTTATTTTAATTTTCATTTCAGTAATTGGCGCTGAACTTTGGTTATCAATAAAAATGGAGTATTGGAAATGACTACTGAAAGGTCTATAATCAGTTGCTAATTTGATTTTATCTTCCTGATCAACTTTTTCAAATGAATATGTATCAACCTCCTTAGCTCGAGTCTCCTCTTTTGTTTTGAAGAATACTAAATCGTGCGCTTTAAGCGGGCTTTTGTCAATCTCTTTTTTCGCCATTTTATTTTACAAAACTATCTATTTTTTGAAGTCGGATTTGAAATTTCAGAACATTGATAATTAATTAAATTGTATTCTGATTTATATTTTTTTATAACTTATATTAATTAATTATACTTGGTTGTAATATGTTAGAAGAATTAGACCCTTTATGGCGATCACCAACAATTAAACCTTCTTTCGAGTTAGTCCATGTGATTTTAGCTCTTTTCCTATTTGAGGAAAATAAGGAAGGAATTGGTAGATACCGTTTGCAAAAAGAACTATCAATTGGTTCTGGAACAACAAAATCTCTTATTAAAAAACTGAATGAAGACTTGAATTTTATAAAGGTTTTGACAGAGGATAATGTAATAAAAGGTCATATCCTCACGAATAAAGGCATAGAATTTGTTAAAAAAATTAGATTGAAATTTCCCTTAATAGAGAAAGGAGATTCTTTATCTATTAGAGATATTGTGATTAAATCTGAAGGTAAAAATTCTTATTTCTGTTTTGTAAGAAATGCAATTGATAAAATAACATATGGTATTGAACAAAGAGATGCTGCTATTAAAATTGGAGGAGAAGGAGCTACTTGTTTACTTTATAATGGTAAAGATTTAATTTTCCCATCTTATACTCTTTCAAATGACGAAAAAGAACAAGAAGTAGTTGAAGATAGTGTTTTTAAGTATATTTCCTCTATTATCCGAAATAAGGGTTCTCAATTAAAGAAAGATGATGTCATAATTATAGGATTGGGAGAGAATCTGGAAAATGCTAGATTAGCTGCATTAAATGCTGCTTTAACATTAATATAGTCTTGGGGGTTAGATATCTTTCAATTGAAGTATGAAAAAGACATCATTCTTTTTATTGATGAAGGAATTCTTGAAAATATAATACAATGCGTTGAGAAAGCTACCCCTTATGAAGCATGTGGTTTAATTTTTGGAAAAATAGAAGAAAAAAAAATACCCAACAGAGAAGATCAATTTTCTTATTATTATTATGCTCATAAGTTTGAGTGCATTGAATCTAAATATAAAAATCCAGTTGCTTTCCTAATGGATGATTATGAAAGATTAGTAAAACTCTCTAATTTATATTCCAAAAATTTTAATTATCAAATGTTCAGTATTTTTCATTCTCATCCAGGTAGTGCCCATCCAAGCGGTGTAGATTTACCCTACATGGAAAACTATTATAGAAGTGAAAGATCAACATTTAAGCATATAATCTGGACTATTATGAATGCAAAAAGTAAAGAATTAAATGGTTTTATCTTTATTGATAATGAACTAAATAAAATTTCATTACAAATTAGAGAGATTTAACTTTGTGCTATCCTTAGTTATTAGACTTGTTTGTAACCGGCTTTATCTATAGTACAAATTTGGAGTTCATGTCCTGAACCAGCATCCCTCTCACGAGATGCACTTATTGCTGTTTTTATGAGATCAATCCCTTTAGCTTTTGTCAAATTTGGTTTCCAGTCTGCTTCCAATACACCAAGACTAAAAGGACTACCAGAACCAAATGATAAGTAATCTGATTCTTCATAAAGTGCGCCTAGCAAATCAATACCATAGAGTTTTCCGGAACTTTCTCTCTGGGAATACCCCCCTATTATCATCAAACTTAAAAAATAGCTTCTACCTGAAAAAAGTATATTACGACAAAGACTTGCTACATATTTTGGTTCAGGTACAGTTTCTTCTTCAACTTCTTTTAACCTTGATAAAGCTTGTAACTGATTAACAACATATTGGCAGTCTGCAACTCCTCCTGCTATCGTTGCTGCAGTAAATTTATTAATTTCAAATAACTTTTGAGCTTGTTTAGACGCTACAAATGTACCTGCGGTCGCTTGAGAATCAGTTGCGATTATTACTCCATCTTTTATAATTATTCCAACAGTTGTGGTGCCAGTCTGAAGTATTTTTTCAACCTGTTCTTGATCTAATTGCCTAAGATCATTGTTATTTTCCATCATTTTATGCAAAAGTAGATTCTTTTATTGAATATAGCTAAATTAATGTTATATATTAAATAAAAATTTTGTCTATTTTTACTTTGCTTTAATAAATCATAATTGAGATGAATTTTAAAAAAATTTTAAAGATATCCTTCCTTATGTTAATTATTAAATTGCATTAGAGTAAACGAAAATGGCTCGATCTCAAGCAAGGTCAAAAAGAAAATACACTGGGAAAAAATACAAGCACTTCAGAAAAAAGCGAAAAAGAGAACTTGAACGCCCACGTATTGATACTGAAATAGCTCAAGAAAAGAAGAAAAAACAAAGAGTAATGGGAGGTAATTTTAAACTTAAATTATTTGCAACACAATTCATTAATGTTACAGATCCAAGCACTAATAAAACTCAAAAAGTAAGAATACTTGGCTTTGAAGAGAATCTTGCTTCAAAAGATTTAAATCGAAGGCATGTTTTAACAAAAGGAGCTGTTGTTGAAACAGAATTGGGAAATGTAAGAATTACCAGCCGGCCAGGTCAACATGGAATTCTTAATGGTGTAATAGTTTAGAGAAATAGTCTTTTTCTTCTTATTTCAATGAGTTTTCAATTACTTTAGATTGATAATAGATTAATCCATCAAGGAATTGAGTTTGTGTCTTTTTTTTTAATTCAGCAATAGGCATCCAAACTAAGTCATTATTCCATTCATCCTTATCCGCTGGAATAGAATCATAAGGCTTAAAATTGTAAGAATTATGTGTTCTTATCTTAATTAAAAATGTAACTGAAATTCCATTCCAACCTTCTAATATTGCATTGAGAAACATATTTTTTTGGAATGGTAAGGATACTTCTTCATTAAGTTCTCTTATAAAAGCTTGATTTGGTGATTTATTTAAGTCTTCAATTTCTAATATTCCTCCTGGAACAGTCATCGCTCCTGGGAAATATGAGAGATTCAAAGCACGTTCACCAACTAAAAAATAATTTTTATCTGGGGAGAATATAAGATATTGAGTTCCAAGTACTCCAATTCCTTTCTGTACTCTAATCTTATTTTTTTCCATAAACGTAATAGTAGAAAACCTTATACAACTAGTATTTAGATAAAGATTTTTATCCTTGAAATGAAAACTATTTAAAAATACTAATTTTCCATCATAATCTTTGGGATTTTCTCTAATGTGGGTCTCCCAACAGGATTGTATTTTAGAATCGTATTTAGGTGGTAGTTGAATTTCGTATAACTTTTTTTTATTCCATGCAATAAAATCTAATGGAAGTTCCCCCTCCCAGAGGACATTAATATTTTCCATAATAACTATAAATATACTAATCTTTATTATAGCTACTCTTGAATTTTGATATTTTTTACGTTTGCTTTTTTACCTTCAATAATCTCCGTATTATTACTTTCACAATGAGAGCATTTAAATAATTGTAGCCCGGTAAGTTCTGATTCTCGAGTTAAATTTACTTCTGAGATTTGATTACAATCTCGACATTTAATTTTGCCAGGAGTTATTTTAATATTTAGTTTAGCGCCTTCTGCTATTGATCCTTTAGTCGCCATTTCAAAAGAACGTTGAAGTAGTTCTGGAACTATAAGAGTCAATTCTCCAATTTCTAATATTACTTCAGTTATTTTTTTAGCATTATATTTAATGGCAGTAGCTTCAGCTACTTTAAAAATATTATAAGCAAAGGCAAATTCATGCATAATAAGAATTCTATGTTTTTGATTGTATTTTTCTTATTTCTTTAGCAACTTCTAGCAATATCTTATTTTTTTTCTTCCCTTTCGCATCTAATACTACTCTTCCAGGATCTTCCCACCAGGTTCTTGGGTATTTATAGCTTCTTTCAATTTCAGCATGATAGCCTAAATTTTTAGCAGCTTTTACAATCTCTTCGAGGTTTACTTTATCTATAGCGAATTTCTTTGGAAGTCTCCTACCATTACTCCGACTTCTTTTAGCATCAAAGTACTGTGGCCAAAAAATCAAATAAGGTTTTCTAGTTCTCATTAGGTCAATAAATAAATAAGTTTTTGATGAGAATAATAAGAAATAAAACTTTTTAAGCAATTTAAAAATTATTGGTATAATTTTTAAGAATAGGTTCAAAAAAGATTTAATTACCAGTTTTCACTATTCTTCACATACTAAAAATAGCCCCTTTTTAAGTGGGAGGGTAGTCTAGACTGGTATGATACTTGGCTGGGGGCCAAGTGGTCGGGGGTTCAAATCCCTCCTCTCCCATCTATATATTTAAGAAAACTAATATAAAGAGCCCAAGGAATAAATGTAAATTACTTTTTCTTGAGTATCTAAATACTTTTTATTATGGATTATTATATTTTCTCAAAAGTAAAAAAAAAAAAAAATATAGAGGTTATTAAAAATCATAGAATTGGAAGATATTCAGGATTATGATTGGGCAAATGATTGGAGTACAATTGTTGAATTATTTGATATGGCTAACAGATTGAAAGAGTTATTTGGCCGTTTAGATGTCACCTATCTTCGTGAAGTAGAACAGCGAATTTTAAGCTTAAATCTTGAGAAGTACATATGTTCTCTACAAAACTACATCATAGAAAAATATTCTTAAAGTTCATCTTAAATCAAATAAGAAACATATTCTTTAGTATATTAATGGAATCGTAATTATATTGTTAAACTTTATAAGTACAACAAGTCTATTTTTTGATAAAAATACATAAAAAAATAATGGTGAAATAAAAGTGCCATGGAGTAAGTTACAAGAATCAGACACATCTATGCGAATTGTTGCAATAGCTGGAGGAATCATTGCCCTAATTGAATCATTACTACATTTAATAGGAATTCTCGAATTTTGGAGTTTTGGATGGGTTATAGAGTTGATCGCTATTATTCTCGCAATTATTCCCATTTTGTTAGGAATGAGGCCAATTCATTATACCCCCACATTCCTAGGTGTTATTGGTCTATTACTAATAATATTTTCAGTCTTCATCGGTGGGATAGTGGTGCTTCTCGCAGCAACTATTGGAGCTATCACTTAAAACTTTAACATTTTTCTTTTTTTTTTTTATTACATTAGAAATTATTTTTTATATTCAAGTATGGTCCTTAACTTAAAGCTAGTGATAAAACTAAAGCTCCATAGAATTCTGAGTAATCTCCTACTCTAGAAGTATCAATGATAGGTTTATCAACCCCCATATAAATAGCACCATAAGCTTTACCACCTCCTAAATGAACTAATGTACGGTAAATCAAATTCCCAGAAATACCATCAGGTGCAATAATAAGGTTTGATTTATTTTCAAGAGCATTTTCAATTAAGATTTCATCATGGGAAATCATTAAACCTGGATATTTATTTCTTAATAATTCAACGGTTTTATTTGCATCCTTTATTGTTTGGCTAACCCTGGCATCTCTTCCGATATCACCTAATCTGCCTCCACTCAAGATGCTAATTTTAGGAATAATCTCAATTTCTCGAAATTCTTTAAGAGCATATTCAATAAAGGTGATTTTATTTTCTAAATCATTACATTCATCAATTCCAACAGGTCCGTAGAAAAACTGAGTCTCTTTAACAGTTTCCAATATTGCTAGTCTATTAGTTTCTCCAAAATCTAGAGTTTGCTTAATATTTTTTAGAAATACGCTTGAGCTTAATGAGCCCCTAATAATTGCTTGAATTGAGTTTTGCTTTAATGATTCTATAATATATCTTTCAGGATCTTGACATTCAATAAACTTTACTTTTGAAGTTATTTTATTTTGCAAAATTTGCTGAATATATTTATTCAAACTTTCTTTTGCTCCAAAAAGGGAAATTGTTGATTTAAAATTTTTCAAAAAATCTAAACAAGCTGTTATTATTTGTTGATTATGGAATGTAAAATCCCCAATTCCTATTCCAATGTTAATTGGTCGTTTATTTTTTGCCTTTGATTCATATTTTTGTAATATTTTCATATCCAACGGCTTAAGTTTTATATAGCATAAAGAAAAATATATGCCAATATTATTGTTAGAGCATCGTAGACGCCATGGGTTACAATAACAGCTATCAAATTCTCATTCCTCCAATGATAAATAATTCCTAAAAATAATGATATTAGAAAATAAGGGATAAAGGATAGAAGAAACGAGATAAGAATTAAAACAGGTGAATCAATAAATAGAAGTACTATTCCTAATACATGAATCATTGCAAAAATGAATGCTGTTAACAAAATACCCCCTTTATTTCCTAAACTCCGGGTTAATCCTTTTTGCATAAAACCTCTAAATAATATTTCTTCAGAAGTTCCTATTATTAATATCATTACTAAAGATAAGAGAACTAAGCTGAGAATATCACCTTCTATGAGGAGTATACCAGCATCACCAGCACCACTATTTACATCCTGTATAATTTCAATTCCAAAAAAAAATTCAATTGATATCTCAGTTAAAAAAGAAATTCCATAAACTAAAAAATATCCAGCGACAGCAAATCCTAGACCTATTAATATCTCTTTGACTAATCCTTTCCTATCCAATCCTTTTGATGTAAAACCTAGTAATCCCAATCTATTTTTTAAAGAAGGATTTCTGAGATATTTCCCTACAAATAATACTGGAAATAAAACAAAGATTAATTCAAAAAAGGAACTAATGACAATAAAATATGGATTTACGACAAATTCAAACAATGCCTCTAAATCAGAAGAAAAGAAAATCATTACAACAAGAATTCCTGCAGTAGCAAAATTCATTGCCATAAAAGCACCAAGGGATATTCCTATAGAAGGCCCTGTGCCCCATAATTCATGATCTTTTGTATTAATAATCTCATCATCCTCAATTTTTAGAGGATCATAAGAGATTAGAGGAATATCCTGTTGAGGGTAATTTTTTGGTTGAATATAAGGATTATTTGCATCAGTTGGTTTTAATTGTTTATGTTCTTTAATGTATTTAAGATCTGTTCCACATTTAAAGCAAAATTTAAGTTTCTGAATTTTTGGTATTTTATTACCACAAATAGGGCAAAAAGACCAAGAACTTTCATTGTATTCTTTTGTATTATTAGAATTAGAACTGTCTTGTTCGTTTTCAGAGTCTTTTATTTCTTTATCGTTCATTATCAATTTAGTGTAAGATAATTATTTACTAAAAGCTTTATGGTTCAATTCAAAAATTGTTAGAATAAGTTATTAATTTCGATTTTTAAATTCCAATTCTCATAAATCTATTAATTCTATTTAGTTCAATATCAACTTGTAAAAATCCTGACTTGGTTAATTGATATTGGTTGTAATTAGCAAGTTCATCATGCCTTTCGACTTCTAATTCAAGTTTTATTGATGGCATCCAAAATGTTTTATTAATATGCTGGTACTCAACCATTACCATAAATAGAAATTTGCCAATTTTCTTCGGAATGATTTTAGTTTTGATCTTTGAAACTTCTTTAGATTTTAATCGTTTAATGCTGGTAAATTCTAATTTAGATTCAAAAGAATCAGACATAAAGAAATAAATTTTTATATCTTTAATATCACTCAAATTAGGATTCTCAATTGAAACTGTGATAATTTCTGGGTGATTTAACTTAAGTTTTTTATTATGAACTTTAAGATCTATAAAAAGAGGGTATGGTAAAAGTTTTTCATCCAAATTATAACTCAATTTAATGAGTTTTTGTAGATTCGGTTTTACATTTAAACTGAATTGATTTTTTTGTTCTTCTAAAGAAAGAAATTTTTTACTTCTTGTCTCTTCAAACCACTGAAACAAATAATTAATATATTTTAGAATATAATTATCGAATTCAGAATGTTTGGTTGATATTAATGAAATTAATTTCTTGTAATATTCTGCCTCGAGATCTCGAAGTAAAGGTTTCTCGAAAAGATCCTTAATAAAATTTTTTAAGAGTTCGTCTAATTGGATTAAATCACTATATTCAATTTCAAATTTATCAATTACTTTTTCATTTAATTTATCCTCTTGTAATAAATCACTTAGAGAATTCAAAAGCTCAACAGCTTCAGAGTTATAACCCTCAAAAGCTTTTAATATCATAACTTCTAATAGAGTATTAAATTTTTGAACATTTTTATTTTTATAATTGATAAATTCTGTACGATAAGATTCTAGATACTTGACTAATTTTCCAGAATGGAGTTTTAAAAGGCTTCTTTGATATCTTTGGTATCTTTCAGAAACCGTCTCAATCCAATTTCGAACACTATTAAGTTTCTCCATATCTGCATCATTATCAAATATTAGATTTTCTTCCAAATTGTCTGTCGATAGTAATGGACAATCGATTTTTACTTTCTCTAAAACTACACTTGTTTCTCGTTCTAGTTGATATATATTTTCAATTTGATCAAATAAATTATATTTTCGAAATTCTTCTACTTTAATTTTTATTAACCTATCAAGTAAATCTTCTAGTTTATCAGAATAAAATTTTGGATTATTATTTAAGATACGTCTTAGTATTGCGGTAAATTCAGAAAGAATAACATAAATTTCTTTATTCTTATAAATATTAGATTTTATATTCTCAAGTTTACTAATATTACAGAAATCTACAATATTTTGGTAGTTGTTCTCAGCAAGTTTATAATATTTCTCACAATTCTCAACAGATAATGAATTTTTAGCTAAATAGCTATAATATAATGCTATTAATGATTTATTGATAATAAAGGAAAAATCTTTAAACTCTTTATACTTCTTTATATCTTTCTCATCATCTATCTTAGGTAAAATGATTTCCTCAATAATTATACCAAAATTACCTGCAGTACGAATAGTATGGAATAATTTTAATGGATCAATATTTATCTTATCTAATTTAGTAATTATTAAATGTCTATATTCATCAAAATCAGTTTTAAGATTATAGTAAAACTTTTCAATGAGAGATTTTCTTCTCTCGAGTTCTGAAGCCTTAGCTTTTTTGTCTGACCTGTATAATGTAAGATTTAAAATTTCGCCGAGATAATATTTGAAAGAGTAAATTGATTCCATATAAAGCGTTTTTGCTCCACAATAAGGGCACTGGGCAACAGATCCTTTCACAATCGCCAATCCGGAACCACATTTCTTACAGGGTAGATATCTCATGAAAAATATTATCCCAATTAAAATTAATTTTTAATTCTTCTATTCAGAGTTACAAATTGCTAATTATTTATTAAAGTTTTATCCTCTAAGTCTATAATTACATAATATCTTGATGTGTTTTTATAGAAATTATTTGTCCACAAATTTAGATAAATAATTTAATAAAATAATGTGTTGCTTTATAATTTACATGAGAATTTAATGCGTAAAATAACAATAGAGATGATTATTTTCACGTTTTATAGGATTAACAAATCCAAAACGTTCGAATTGAATTGTGTGATTCATAGGAATTTTTAAAAGATTTATTTCACCCTTACCATTTGACAAAGTACCATCAGGATTTAAAACTGAAACATTAATGTTTTCATCTTTAGGAACCCATTGTATAATGGAAAATTCTCTGTTTATATCCTTACTATGGTACATAGCAAAGATAGTGTTTTTATTCAAATCAATAGAAGTGATCTGAATATTCATTAAATCTTTTAACCGAACAATTTGATTTTTTTTAATTATTTTCGCATCTGATAAAGAAATTAATAATTTCAATTGGTTATTTTTTATTATGCATTTTATATTTCTTTTTCCCTTTTTCGGTTCTGTTGGATGTAACAAAGGTTCTGCTATATATTCTCCTTTAGGAACCTTATCGATTGTGGTGACTATTGGATTTTCAACATAAAAATATCTATTAGAGATTTCATCTATGATATCTTGATTTTTCGAATACAACCAATTTACAGAATATGTTATTCCTGATTGAGACATTCCCAATTCTAATAAAGATTCTCTTAATGCTTCAGGTTTTATCCCACGTTTTCTAAGAGATTGTAAACTCCAAGTTCTAGGATCTTCCCATCCCTCATAATTTCCACTCTGAATATTATTTCTTGATTCTGTTTTGCTTAATTTCATATCAGCAAAATTAAGTCTTCCATAATAAAGTAATTCAGCTTTTCTCCAACCAAAATGATCCCATATGAATTCTTCAATAATTCCTTCTTTTACTAGATCTATACCTCTCAATATATGTGTTGCCCCAATTAGATAATCGTCAATTGCCCAAGAATAATCGAGCATAGGCCATACAATATATTTATTACCTACTCTTGGATGCTCTGCCTCTGAGATTCTCATTATAATATGATCTCTTAAAGCTGGATCTTTCTGGTCCATTCCAGTTTTTAATCTTACTACAACATCTCCCTCAGAATATTTCCTATTGAGCATAGCATTCCATTCTTTTAGGTTTTCCTCGACAGTTTGGTCCCGATGAGGGCAATTTTTCTTTACTTTCTTAAAATTTTCTCGAAATTCCGTAGCAGAACAAAAACAAACATAAGCAATATCATCTTTAATTAATTTTTCACAATAATCATAAAAAATCTCCAACCTATCACTTTTATAGTATACTTTGCTATAGTTTACTCCTAACCATTCTAAACCATCTTTTATTAAATCATAAGCTTTTGGTAATACATATTTAGCTTTAGGACTATCTCGCAATGATTTAGGACTCCCAATAGTATCATCATAAAAAAGAATTAGCTCACCATTATATTTTTTAATATATTCATGGTTTAATATTATCATCCTGGCGTTTCCTATGTGTAATGCCCCACTTGGGAAAGGAGCTAAGCGCATAACAATTTTTTCAAATTTAGAGGTGTTAGGTAAGTCAGGTAATTCTTTTTTTTCTTCTAATTTTTCTTTTTTATCTAAAGCATGAGGATCCAACTCCAATAATTTCTTTTTCTGTTCCTCAATATTTAGATTTAAAATTTTGTTTATGACTTGTTCTAGATTGGGGATTATGGCTTTAGTTTGAGCTCTTAAGTCAGGTCTAGAAGCCATTAATTTTCCCATTATTGCCTTTTTATTTGGTATCCCATTAAATTGAACTGCGTTTTTCAGACCATATAACCAAAGTAGTTGCTTAATATCTTTATCAGTCATATACTAGATTCATTTTCCATTGTATCATTAATGAAGTTTGAAATAAAATATAAAAATACATTAAAATTTATAATTTAGAAAGGTTTTGAATAATATCATTAGTTTCCTTCATAATTCTTTCGATTAGGTCTTTTACTGTAGGTAAATCGTGAATAAGACCTACACCTTGACCAACTGAAACTATACCAACATCTAAATTACCTTCTTCATACATCATCTTAGATTTAGCCCCAGCAGCAGCATTAAATATTTCCATTTGATTACTTTTAGAATTCTCTAACTCTATGACTTTCTGTGCTGCTTGATTATCCCATACTCGATGAGTAGCATTAAGTG
>JAEOTW010000296.1 GCA_016839655.1 Promethearchaeota archaeon
ATATCTTTCAAATGATCATAGATAGAATTTATATAAATAATTAGTGGAAACAATACGAAGAATCTATTAAGAAAGTTTTTGTTGGTAGATTATATCATGTTTGGTTTGAAGAGTTAATTAGAGTAAGTAACTTTTTGTCGATATTCTGAGTATTTAGTCAACATTGCTAAGCATTTTGTAGGTTGATCCCAAAGTGAAAAAATTGGTATATTAGATGAAATAAATTTCTGCATCCAAGGAGATCTGTAAGGAATTGGCCCTGCATAAAAAACAGGAATATGATATTTTTCCACAAGTTTTTTTATTGGATTTATAACACCTATATCTATTAACTCTTTCATTTGTTTCATCTGTTCATCCACTTTTCCTCCTGAACTCTCAACTACATCCATAACTTCATCAAAATCATAAATACCAAACACTATAATACTATCAACCTCCCCAGATTTCATCAATATTTTTGGGAATTTAATCAACATAGTTAGGAAGTTTTCATGAAAGGTCACATCGATTGGATTCGTAGCACTACCCGTCTTAGGTAGATCATCAGAAAATTCATCTTGTAGTCGTTTAGAAAGTTCAGGAACTTCCAAACCATACAACTCAGCTGTTTTCGTCATCATTGCTCCTGGTCCACCCGAGTCAGTTATTATTCCAATTCGTTTTCCCTTAGGAAAAATATTATATGTCTGTGCTTGAGATAACGTTCTGAGGTAATATAAGAAATCTGATATAGAATTAGTTGATATTATGCCTGATCCCTTAAATACAGCTTCATAAATCTTATTATCACCACTAATAGAACCTGTATGAGACATAATTGACCTTGCAGCAGCATTGGTACCTCCCGCATAAGTAGCAACGATAGGTTTTTTTGGAGATATTTCTTTGGCTAATTTTATAAATTCTTTACCGCGTTTGACCTCTTCAATATAAAGACCAATAACCTCTGTTTGAGGATCATTTTTGAAATATTCTAAAAGATCTACTATATCAATACTTCTTTCATTGCCAACGGATATTGATTTTCCAACATTTACACCCAGATCATTTGTATACCACGCTGTTTGAGCAGCAATAGTACCTGATTGACTCACAATTGAAATATTACCCCTTTTATGGGGAAGATATATCCAAAAAGTATTAAGAAGAGAATTCTCTTTTTCAGGATATCCATACCATCCATTGAATACTCCTAAACAGTTTGGACCAATAAACCTCATATTGTATTGCTTTGCAATGATATCAATTTGATTTGATAACTCAATTCCATCAGAACCAACTTCTCTGAACCCACCGGAAGTAATTATCAAATTTTTTATACCTTTTTGACCGCATTCCTCCATAACAGTAGGAACAACTCTTGTTGGTAATATTATAAATGCTAAGTCTGGAATTACAGGGAGATCTAATACTGATTTATACGCTTTAAATCCTTGGACGTTTTCTAATCTTGGATGAATAGGATATATTTCTTCAAATCCGCCCCCTGCAATAATATTACGAAGTTGCATTGATCCCATTGTTCCCAATAGATTGTTATTTGCTCCAAAAACACAAATCTTTTTAGGATTTAAAATCTGTTCGATATAGTTGTTTTTTACTGATTTTGAATCATTTTCGATCATAACTTATCCTTAACCTAATTTCTAGTTAAGGAAATAAAAAAAGAAATAAGAGTTTTTCTATTGAGGGATATTTAAAATTACTCCTTTTTTACTAACACAATTTCCGTAGAAAAACCAGGAATCCCTCCCCCTTCGTATTCAACAAATCCCTTCTCTTTTAATTTTTTCAAAATTAATCTGACGCCTTCAAATTCATCTTGACATAGGATTTGTAAATCCTTATAATTTAGCTTCCCTTCTTTTTCCTTGAGTTTTTCGATTATAAATTTCTCTTCATGACTTAATTCTGACATTTTAAGCACACCTTACTATATATAAAATTTTACTTTTCATCCCTTTCCTGTAGAACCGAAGCCATTGAGACCTCTTTGGGATTTTTTTAATGATTTTGTTTCAATAAACTCATAATCATGAATTTTTCCCAAAATAATCTGACAAATTCGCTCGCCCTTTTTTAAAGTGACCTCTTTATTTGAGAGATTAACTACTATTGCCATCCATTCATTGCGATAACCCGAATCAATAGTCCCAGGAGAATTTACTATTGATATTCCCTCCCATAATGCTAATCCGCTTCTGGGAACCACCTTAAAATAATATCCCTTAGGAATTGCTGTAGCAAATCCAAGAGGGCACCCTATCCTTTCTAAGGGCTTCAATTTGTAAGATTCTACATTAATATCTTCTAATTCTTTTTCTTCTCCTTTAACTATTATCTTTTTGAAACCAACAATCCTTGCATCTGCACCTGCATCACCAAGTTTGGAAATTTCAGGAATTTTTGTATTCTCGTTTAATATTTTAATAGGGATTGATAATTTTTTCATAGTTTTTTGCGTTATCTCGTTATTTATCATTCTTAAAATTTGAGATTAAAAATTTATTGTTATTAAGCAATAATTAAGTTTGAATAGAAAAAAAATCTTATACAATTATTCATTTTAACACAAAAATTATTTCTCTTTTGGTGGAATTTATGATTATAATTGACAGATTTGACCCAAGAAACGATAAACTTGCAATAAAGGAGATATTTGAAGATTTCATTGAAAATAAATCATATTTCTTCTCTCATTGGAAAAAATTTGAAGAAGAATTAAATCGGAGAGCTCTTGACCTTCAATACAGGAATTCAATGGTGATTGCGAAAGAAGAAGGCAAAATATTGGGATTTGGAACTTATACAATATTTAGGGATTATTTAGGTAATGATAGAGTATTAATCCATCAGGTATTAACGAAAAAGGAAGATTCTTTTAAAAAGGGAATTGAAGAGAAAATCATCCGAGAAATCCAATTATATGTAAAAAGGACTCTTAAAATTGACAACGTTTTCTTTATCTGCCCTGATTCTGATAGTGCTTTAAGGAGTCTATTTTTAAAACTCGGAGTAAGTAAGTCTAAAGATATTTGGTATGAACATAAAATTTAATTAATTTTTTCTTATCTTTCTTCTAATATGAATTAAATGTAGGATTAAATGCGGAAATGACAGATAAAATTGAAGAACTCATTAAAACTGCTGTTAAATTGAAAAATCAAGGAAATTATGAAGAAGCCCTAAAAATATTAGAAGATCTCTACAAAAATACCTCTGATTCCAAACAAGTTAAAGAATGTCTTATGGAAACTCTACTAGATTATGGTGGTTATCTTAACGACGATTTCACTTTAGAATATGAAAAAGCGAAGGATATGTTTAAAAGAATTATAGATATCGATCCTACTAATTATAGAGCTTATTATAACTTAGGAATTGCTAATTTTAATTTATCCAAGATTAAAGAAGCGAAAGAGTGTTATGAGGAAGCAATTAAGATTAAACCAGATTATAAACATTGCCTTTATAATATTGGGTTGATTTATGAAAATGAAGGAGATTTCCAAAAAGCACTAGTATATTACGAAAAAGCTTTGGAAATAGACCCAAAGTTTCCTTATGCTTCTAATGCGAGGAATCAGATTTTAAGTAATTTAGAGGAGCTCAAAAGAAGTAAAGCAGAAATTGAACAACGTGATAATTTAGAAACTCTAAAATCATTGCTCGAAGTATCGAAAAGAATTAGAATAGATATGATCCAATCCTTATTAGATATAAACAAGGAAAAGCTATATAAAGTTTTGATTGAATGGGGCAAAGAATACCAATGTGAAATAGATGGAGATTTCTTGATTATAAATAAAGCTAAATTACCGGAATTAATTAAATTTCTTGATGATTTGGAGATTTAAATTATGATTTCTTTAATTTATTATGAATTATACAGCAAATAATAACAACCTCAAGAAGTACTACACCACCTATAATATATCTGAAGACTACAGGATTAGATAATATATCAGCTATAGCATCCCATTGTAACATCGAAATCAAATCTTAAACGTTTTTAAATCTAAATAAAGCACATCATATTTAAAATTTAA
>JAEOTW010000048.1 GCA_016839655.1 Promethearchaeota archaeon
CAACCCATGTATCTCCAATACCAGAAGTTTGAAGCATACTAGAAGTTTGAAGTATACTAGAAGAATAAGGTTTTTTATCTTTTAATAAGGATGTTCCATCAATACCCACGTATTCTCGAATTTCTGGTTCGTTATATGTTAACGACATCGATAATATCATCGAAACACTAGAAACACCTAGAATCGTTATGAATATTGTTAATACAACAATTTGTTTTTTTCTCATTTTTTTTTAAACACCTTTCAAAAAGTGTGTGGTTAAACAGAATTCGATTGATATAAAAAGAAATAAGGTATAAATATCCCCATTTGACAAAAAACTAAAATGAAATGTATTATTTTTTCAAACGCATCTTTTTTATTTTGGTGTGTTTTATCTTATCTATGAATATCCTAAATTCGTTTATAATTATCCATCTTAAACTCAAGCAGTATAAGTTACAGTTTATCTTTTTCTTTCTGTTTTGGCTTATTGGTTTAATTTTCTTTCTCATAACTGAACCAGAATATAATTTGGCTCAAATAATATTATTTTCAATAACTGTGAATATTCCTTCTGATGCCGGAGATTTTGGTCAATTTTATGCTGTTGTCTGGCCAATTCTATTAGAAGTGATTTTTTTTGGTTTTATTATGGGAGAACTATTTGAAAAATATAACCCTGTTATTACGAGTAGAATTCTTGCTTCCCATAAAAGAAATCATGCTGTAATTATTGGATATCAACATCTTTCTGAGAGAATTCTCGAATATTGCGTTAAAAAAAAAGAACCTTTCTGTCTTATTGAAGATTGTGAAGAAGCAGTTGAAGATTTAATTAACGCAGGACACCCTATAGTTATTGGGGATGCAACTGAGACAGCAAACCTAGAACTAGCAAATGTCAAACGTGCAAAAGAGGTCTTTATTAATGTGAATGACGTTAGAATTGCTATAATATGTTCTGAAAAAATTCGTAAAATGAATCCTGATTGTGATATTTATGTTAGAGCATTTGAAGACCATGTACAAGAATATCTTAGAGAACCTCCATTGAATGCATATTCCTTTTCAACATCTAAATGGGCAATGGATAATGTCCAGAAATGGACGAAAAATAAGACTGGTGCTGCCGTTGTAATTGGAAGAGATAGCTTAACACATCGAATCGCATATCATATTTCCCAACAACCAGATCGGGAAGTATATCTCTTTGATGACATTCATGATGGCATAGAATTTGTTGTGAATAAGCAATTACACATCTGTAATGAATTTGCATGTTTTTTAAGTGATTTACTAGCTCATGTGAACTTAGAAGAAGTAACTCAAATTTTTATTTGTTGGAGGCGAGAATCTGAATTTGATGAATCAATTTATCTAAGTTCGAAACTATATTTGCGATATCCCCATATTGAAGTGTTTGTAAGAATTTTTGATGAAGAACTCAAGGATATTATAAAAAAATACAATGCAAAAACTTTTTCAACTTCTAGAAAGGCATTTAAAATGCTTCAGACGGTAGTTAAACCAGATTCTGTAATAGCCCCGAAAATTATGAAATAAAAAACAAAAATAGAGGAGTTATATTTCTCCTCCAAGAAATTTTTTTGAAAGACGGAGGATGAATTCCGAAATTTGTTCGTTCGATAGGTTTACCATATTCATTAGAGAACGTCTGAAATCAATTTGATCTAAAAGACCAAAAATAATCATTATTAAAAAGAAATTAAGATGACTGACATTTGAAGAGGATTTTATAGAGCCATCTTTCATACCAATTTCAATAGAATTTTGCCATAATTGCCGATAATTTATATAATATTTCAATAGATTAAGAAAGATTCTATTATCCGCAAAAGCTTTAGAGTCATTTTGAATTTCTTTTTTTTCTATCATACTAATATAGAAAACATCTTGAATTGGTAGATCTAATTCTTTGCTTCTATAAAAAAACCTCCTCAATAACTTAGAATAAAGAGGGACGTCTAAAATATCATTAACTAAATTCTTAATTAAAAACAATATTAATTCTTCTCCTGAATATTTCGAAGAGTCTAATGATTCAAATTGTTCAATCCAATACTCCAATTTTGAAACTCCAATATTTAAATAAATTTCTTCTTTTGTTTTGAAATAATTATATAAGGTTGCTCTACTTAAAGCAGTTAATTCAGCAATTTCTTCCATTGTAACGAAATCAAATCCTTTTTCAGAAAATAATTCTTTTGCTGCGTCTAAAATGATTTTTTTAGTTCTTAATACTTTTCGTTCTTTTTTAGATATTTCTTCAGAATTCCCATTTAATTGATTATTCATATCTTTAGCTTAAATTTTATAGAATTATTATACATCATGTCTAATAATTATATACTGCGTCCAAAAATTTAAATATTTGCATTTATTTTTATAAAAATAGACACCGAGTCTAAAAAAATTTACAGAAAATAATTAAAAATCAGATGAAACCTCTAATTTTTCGGAGAACTGGAATAAGTTCAATGCAAAAAGTGGTATTATAAATAATTCAATAAGAATAGGTGTAATACATGAAACATGGAAACCCCTAAGATTAATGTATTTATAGTAGATGACGAGAAAGATATCTTAAGATTATACTCATTACATTTTGAATTAAATGGATTAAATGTGGTCGGTAAAGCAATCAATGGTGTTGATGCTGTCAAAAAATTAACAAATTCAATTGATAGGCCTGATGTAATAATTATGGATTATCATATGCCAGGAATAAATGGTATTGATACTTCGAAAACGATTCTAAAAATTGATCCATCTTATAAAATCATTATGATAAGTGCAGATACTTCTATAAAACAACGTGCTTTGTCAAGTGGAATTATTGATTTTTATGAAAAAACAAGTGACATTAAAAAATTATGCCAAAGAATAAAAGAGATTAAAAGTATTGATTAAACCTGAGAAATTCTAATTTACTGAGATTAAATTGAAAATTTAGTCTAAATCAACAATAAATTTACATTTATTGCATTCTTTCGCTCCATGGAATAATAAATTTCCACATCTCGGACATTTATATCTTTTTTCCTCATTCTTAACCCATTCTTCAGTCCCTAGGTCTCGCCAAGCGGGAATTGCACGAAGCATGACTTTTTTATCCAATTGATCTGGCCAGTCATCAATAATCTTACACGGAAACTTATCACATTGATAACATCCTTCAATTTCTTTATTTTTTATACAATCTTTAATAGGACAAGATTGACAGAAATGAAATACAACTCCATTAGATAAACATCCTGAACAAGCTATATCTTCTACAGTTTTTGCACCGTAATCATAAAGTGTTGGTAAAATTTTTTTTTTGAATTCCAAATCATTTTCTTTATGAGCTTGATAAATTCTGCATACACCACAATATAAACCACAAGGAGATAAAAGTTCTTTTTTAATATAAGTCAATTTAGCTATACTCCTACTTGATATAAAATAGTTCTCTAACATTTATTTGATATTTTTAATTATTCTTTGTTTATTTTTTTTATATAATCTTGTATATTGTCTATTAATATTTAAATATTTTGCATGATGTCCAGAAAAACTTAAATATATTGAATAATATATAGTATTTAACAGAAAAAATAAAGAATAAAACTATGATTGATGACCTCAATAAGAGCATTTTAAAAGAATACCAAAAAGATGCTAGTATAACCTATAGAAAATTAGCACAGAAAGTTGGAGAATCTCCATCAACAGTATTTTCAAGAATCAAACAGATGAAGAAGTCTAAAGTTATAAAAGATATAATTCCATTAGTGTCTCCTGAAGCAGTGGGGAAACCTACTACGGGATGGATTAAAATTAGTCTGGATATAGCTACAGATTGTTGTGATTTTGCAGAAGAACTAGCAAAAAATGATGAAGCGATGGAAGTTCACGAAATAGCTGGTGAATGGGATATATTAGTAAAAGTGAAGGTAAAAGATAATCTAGCACTGCACGATCTGACAAAAGAAATCAGTAAAATGCCGGGTATTAAAAATATGGAATCTATTATTGCTTTTTGTACAATAAAAGAAGATCCTCGAATTCTTCTTTGAATGATTCAAGATATTAGGCTTAATAAATCATGGTTTGTATAAATTAAAAAGAAATTTTAGACTATTTCAAGAGAGTGAAATTTATGAATAATAATGATGATATTAGAAAGAATTTCTATAAAGTTTTAGAGCAGAATGAATATAAAGGAAAGATAATATCTGCAGAACATATTCCAGAATTACGTAATGCTGTTCAAAAACTTCATGATCTTCTAGATCACGAATTTTATGAAGATTATAAGTCTTATTTCGAGTTTCAGCCCGATGTTGATCTTACTCAAATTAGATCCCTTTTTATAATCGCAGTTCCGGTCCCTCAATTTGAAGCAATATTTCACGGGGATAATAGAGAAATCTCTTTACTCATACCTCCTACATACTTATATGGTCGTAAAATAATTGACCAAATGACAGAAATGGTAAATAATATTCTAGAACCAAATGGGTATAAAGCAGCATATGCTCGTCTTCCTCAAAAAACACTAGCAGTGCGTTGTGGATTGGCTGAATATGGTAGAAATAATATTTCATATGTGCCAGAAATGGGAAGTTTTCATCGGTTAACAACATTATACTCTGATTTTCCTACTGATGAAGATAATTGGCAGGAAATACAGATGATGGAGATGTGTAAGGAATGTTCAGCTTGCACAAACAGATGCCCAACAGGGGCTATACCAACAGATCGTTTTCTACTACGAGTTGAAAAGTGTCTTACATATCATAACGAGCAACCTCCAGAGGTTCCATTTCCAGATTGGATTGATTCCTCATGGCATAATTGTTTAGTAGGGTGTCTTCATTGTCAGAAAGTATGTCCAGCAAATAAAAAAGTTAAGAATTGGACTGAACCAGGACCTGAATTCAATGAAGAAGAAACAGCCCAAATACTACAAGCAATAACATTTGATGAGCTACGGAAAGAAACTCAGGAGAAAATTGAAAAGTATGATCTAGTTAATTATTTTGAGGTTTTGCCTCGTAATTTGACTCCCTTTTTTAAAAGTTAATTTTCTTCCTTTTCACCATTCGTATCTACATTTTGTACAAGATTTCTTTTTTGCATAGATACGTCTTGGTATGTA
>JAEOTW010000389.1 GCA_016839655.1 Promethearchaeota archaeon
AATTCCCTCGTTTTTAAGATTGATTGAAGCATTTACATCTCTATCGTGATGAGTACTACATTGAGGACAGGACCATTTTCTATCTTTTAATTCTAAAGCATTATTTTTAAAACCACAGGTAGAGCATAGTTTTGAACTAGGAAAAAATCTATCTACTACTATTAGATGATGTTTCTCTCTCTTACATTTGTATTCTAAATAGGTTTTGAATTGATTCCAAGAAAAATCCAAACTCACTGATTTAGCGAGACCTTTATTGAATCTCATCATCCCCTCTATATTTAAATCCTCTAAAATAATAGCCTCATTACTTTTAGATAATTTATGAGTTATTTTATGAGTCCAATCATTCTTTTGATCATGAATTTTATCGTATTGTTTAGCTAATACAAGCCTAGCTTTCTCTCTATTCTTAGAACCTTTTTTTTTTTCTAGATAATGCTCCATGTTTTCTTTTTAACTTATTTAAACTATTTCTGTAAAATCGAGGATTTGCAAACCTAAAATTCTCATTTACTAAAAAATCCTTAGCACTCATGTCAAAGGCAATTATTTTATTCCCTGAAATAACTCTCTTAGGCTCATTTTCTTGAATATTTGTTTTAAAGAGAATAGAAGCGAAATACTTACCCGATTTAGTCTTAGAGATGGTAATATTTCTAATATCAACATCTACAATTCTATTATCTTGAAACCTAACCCATTGTTTAAGTTTAGGAAGTTTTAATACTTTCTTATTCCAATCAATTTTAATGTTATTGTTTGTAATGTAACTGGTATAGGATTGTTTATTACATTTGGATTTAAATTTAGGATAGCCTACATATCGTTTAGTCTTTTTACTTTTTCGCTCTTTACTATTTTTAAAGAAATTATTATAAGCAGTTTGCAAATGTCTTCTTGCTTGTTGTAAAGAGTTAGAATCTGCTTCCTTTAAAAAAGGAAACATCTGTTTGTATTCTTTTTCTGTTTTATATTTATAATCATACAATACCTCTTTATTATCTTTGTATAAGTGATAGACCTCTTTTCTCTCTTCTATCATTTTATTATACACGAATCTGCAACATCCAAAATTCTTAGAAAAAAACTCTTTCTGTTCTTTATTAGGATAGATTCGTATTTTTATTGCATAATCATGCATCATTATTGATAGAAAGGATAGAGTTATTATATTAAAAGAGAGAGAGAGAGAGTAATTACTAATTCATTGAGCAAAATTCATCAATGCCCTAAAGGACATTGTTTTCTTTTGCAATCAAAGATAAAAAAAAAACTAATAATTTTTTTACAATGAAGCCCATAATAATCTTAGAAGGAGTTTATTTAAGGAAAATTTGACATTTAATTATGGATGAGAAAACATATTCAGATAAAGATTGGAATTACGATTTTCTTGAAGAATTGGTTGAGGATATTGAGGAAAATAAAAGTCTTCTTCAATGTATTTCTTGCGGTAAGTGCGTAGGGGATTGTCCCGCTTCAAAAGTTTCAAAATTTAATAGTAGGAAAATAATTCAAAAAATCCTAAAAGGCGACAAAAGTGTTTTAAAAGATCCTGATATATGGTATTGCTTTTTATGCGAACGATGTAAGCGGTTATGTCCAAGAGAAGGAATAAATATTCCCTTGCTAATAATCAACTTAAGAAATGAGTCTTTTAAGAAAGGTTATGGTCCAAAATATAATGACCTCCGGAAATATGTGGAAATGGCAGAAAGATTTCTCACATTAGGAGTTGTTGTAGAAGAACCATTAGGAGATAAACTTCCTCAAGAAAGATTAGATGAATTAAATGAGATATGTAATTTTGCTCGAATAAAATATGTGTTTAAAGCGAGTAAGAAAAATAAAAACAAGAATAAAAATATAAAAAAATCTTGAAGATAAAAGATTAATATGGAATTCAATAATCTGGCTCTAGATTTGGAGAAAATAGATAAAAATTATCCAGAAAATCCCATAGAATTCTTCATGGATAAAAAAATATGCTTATTTAAGGCTTGTTTAGAGAAATATTTTCCAGGTGTAAGATGGGGAATTCAAGACTTATTAGAAGATCTTAATTTAAGTGTAGATATTTGTATTAACCAATCTTGTTGTAGTGGAACCTTCTTTCAGCGTAATTTAATAACAAGAGCTCAATTTGCTTCAATTAATGAAAGAAATCTTAATGAACTCAATCAACAAGCAGATATTGCATTATTCAGTTGTAATGGGTGTTATAATTCTCTTTTAAGGGGTCGTGATTTCTTGAAAAATGAAGAAGTAAAGAGAAAAACTGAGGAAATCTTAATACGATTAAAGGAAAAAGCTAAAGGAATAAATCACCCAGGCAAGTATGAAATCTTAATGGAGCCCAAACTACGATTAGTTCATGATTTAGATTTCTTATATTTAATAAAGGAAAATGTTCTTAATTCATTGAAGTTTGACTTGAAGGATCTTAAAATAGCAATTCACTATGGTTGTCATTATTTAAATTTATCAAGAGATAAGAAGTCAACAAACTCATACTTGAAAAATAAAACAAAATTGGAAGATCTGGTAACGCTTTTTGGAGGTATTCCCATAGATTATCAAGAAAGGGAATCTTGCTGTGGATGGGGTGCTAGCCAGTTGGTAATAAATCCCCGGGAGGCTTTAAATATCACCTATAAGAAATTAAAGAGTGCTGAAAATGTTGGAGCAGACTTTATCTTAACACCATGCCCTACTTGTCTTTACACATTAAGTAAACCAGAGTATAGGGATAAAATTGAAAAGTATTTTGAGGAAAAAATGGATATTGCTATCATTCATGTAAATGAATTAATTGCCATGTTGAGAGGGTGTGAAGAGGAAAGATGTATTACATTAAAACGCAAAACCAAGCGGCTTGAAAAGATTTATAACCGCATAAGTCAACAATAGATTTATTTCTATTTATTATCTAATGGTCATTGATTTAAATTAAGCCTTTTTACTTAAATTCCTTGTTTCAAAGATATTTTATCTATTTCTTCCCATTTTTTCATGACTAGAGACCCATTCACTAGATCCGATAGCACTCATTAAAGAAAGCTCACCGGCAATTACAGTCCCTGCAATGATTTCAGCAAGCTTGTTGACATTACCTGCTCCATGACAGCCCATTAATTCAAGACATTCTTTTTGTGTAGCAAGTCCTGTTCCACCTCCATAGGTGGCAACTATCAATGAAGGAATTGTAATAGAATAGTATAAATCACCATCAATCGTTCTTTGTGCAAATGCTATTGCTGCAGAGGATTCTGCCACATTGGCAACATCTTGTCCTGTTGCAATAAAAATTGCAGTAATTCCATTAGCTGTATGATTGGCATTACTATTCGCACCTGCCATAAAAGCTCCGATAGTTCCTACTTGACTACCATATTGGAGTCGAAAAGGAGATTGTCTCAATTCTTTTCTAATTAATTGATCTGGAATTATTACTTCAGCAGTAATACGTTTACCTCGTGTATGGAGTGTATTAATCTGTGAACTTTTCTTGTCAGTAGACATATTTCCATCAAGAATATAAGTCTTAGCAGTAGGATATTGTGTTCTAATCCATTCTGTAGTAAAAAATGTCGCTTTTGTTGACATGTTTTGACCCGCAGCATCTCCAGTAGTAAAATTAAAACGGAGAAATATGAATTTGTTTGATAAATATTGCTCAATATTCCTTAATTTTCCTACTTTTGTTGTTTTTTCGGCCACTTTTTTAATTTCTTCAAAATTTTCGGTTATCCATTTTCCAAAGTCTCGAGCTTCTCGGGCATCTTTAAATATAAAAACAGGTGCTCGTTGCATCGCATCATCGCTAATGGTTGTAGTAACTCCTCCACTATCATATATTAATTTCATTCCTCTATTATAGCTGGCTACTAATGTTCCCTCAGTTGTAGCTAAAGGAACATAGAATTCTCCTTTTGCATATTCACCATTTACTAGCAATGGTCCTGCAATTCCAATAGGTATTTGTGCTACACCTGTGAAATGCTCGCAATTTCCTTTTATTATTTTGGGATCAAATGAGAAATTATTGATATGTTGTACATCTATTCCTGTTTTTTCTTTTAAAAATCGTTGTCGTTCTTCAGCCATCTCTTTAGTAAAATCTTGACGTACAGAACGAGGTATTCTATCTTCCATTTTTTAATCATTTTTTAACTTTTTTTAATTGTTTCCATCGAAATGCAACATAGAGAAAACAATTAATATATAATGAAACAAAATAATTTGAAAAAAATAAAGTTTTTTATGGGGAAAAAGAGAGAAAATTATAAAAAAATTCTAAAATCTACTATTTAAATACTTTTTATGATAATAAAGTTTAGTAAAAAAAATTAACTCTTTGAGATAGCAAATCTAGGGCATGAATCTAAACATAATCCACATTTAGTACATTTTTCTTCATCATACTCTAATCGCCATTCATTATTTAAGTAGAGTGCATCTTCTTGACATAAAGAAACACATGAACCACAATCAATACATAATTCATAATCTACAGAAACCTTAACATCTGTCATCTCTAAATCAGCTCCTCCGAAGTTATTATTCCAATCACCTTTTTATTATCATCAATTACCGGTAATGCTGAAATTTCATTTGATTTCATCTTCCTTGCTGCAACATCAATAGAATCATTATCAGTTGCAGTAATTACTCGCTTGGTTATTATTTCTCTAAGTATATCCTTATCTCCTGCGATTGCTTTAGTAATATCAAAACTTGTGACGATGCCCTTCAGAACATTTTCATTATCTGTAATAATAATATGATTTCTATTACTTTTAATGATTCTTTCTGCTACAGTTCTAATCTCGCAGTCGATATGACATATCTCTGCCTTTCTTTTTAAGTCTTTTACAAATTTTATCTGAGATTTTTGTTTCATGGGGGTGAATACCGTATCTGTTGGAAGTGTTTCAGCAGGTGGATTTAAGAAAAATTTACCCTCTTGAATCCATTTTTTCATGGTTTCCGCGATTTTCTTGGCGTGATGGAAAGAAGAAAGTGGTGAACATTTTACCTTTTTCCCTTTTATTTCAATATAACCATTTTTCAATTCTTTATAGCTAACTTGTCGAGGTTTTGGTCTGTCCCTTCTGGGAATACCATAATCTACTACATCTGTTAGAAGATTAGCATCACTTAGAGCTGTTTTTTTAGCCAATCCCTCATTAAGAATAGGAATTGGAATCCCTAATCCAATGAACATTGAAGTACCATATTTTTCATAAGTAACTCCTCTTAGATATTCTTCACTCATTTGTTTCAGATCCCCTTTTACAAAAAGAGTTCCAAATCTATTTTTAGGGCTATGCTGAGTACCCTCACCAATAATATACCCAATACCTCCTCCAAGAAAAATACGTGTTCCAATACCAATAGTTTCATAGTCAGGATCATTACTAAGAGGACTTAATGCTCCTGCCCCTGCAAAATGAGCATTACCATAACGGGGTAATAATTTCCCCATATAAGTATATAACGTTTTATTTGACGAATTAACAGCGCAAACATAACGCTGATAGGCATTTCTTGGATTACAGAGTATTGCTTGGTTAATTTCATCAATTGTAAGAGTAGTATCTACCTCAGCTAGAGGATAACAATCTGTTGTATAAGAATTCCCACGAAGTCGTATTGGTTTTCCCGCTACAAGATCTTCGATTACATGACCTCCACCATATTCAAACGGTCTAACATCGGCCATCCTTGTGCAACCAATATAACAATCAACTGCAGCACCACCATGGTATGCATGGACATCATTTAACCATAGATGTTCAAACTTGATTGGAGGATCTGAATGCCCAAAGTTTAGGAATGCGCCACTTGAACACATCGGCCCAAAAGTTCCTGTTGTTACCACATCAACCTCTTCAGCCGCTACCTCAATGCCCTTTTCTTCGACAAAATCGACCATTTCAGCCGCGGTTAGCACAACAGCATCTCCATTTTTAATTTTTTCATTAATTTCTGCATAAGTTTTAGTCAATAGATCACCATTTTTTTTACAATTAGAAACATATTAGTTTAATAATGTTAAACATATTTAGTATATAAATATTTAAGATGCTAAATATCCATTTATAGCATTTACTATCCATTAATAACATATCATACAAACATTTAAATATCTATTATCCATTAATTACATATAATATCCATTAAAATAATAAAGATAATAAAATGCCAATACTTCCCGAACTCATGGAGATAAAATTATTAAGAAGAAAATTAAACATTAATCAGAAAGATTTTGAAAAAGATTTAAAGATCCCTCAAGCTACAATATCAAGAATTGAAAATGGGAGAGGAAATCCATCATATTTTACTGTAAAAAGGATCTTTAAATATCTTGAAGATAAAAGAACAGAAAGGGAAAACCCAGAACGAAAAGCAGAAAATATTATGTCCAAAAAAATCATTTCAATCGATTCCCAATCTTCAATTAAAGAAGCAGTAGGTTTAATGAATCGACATAATGTCTCACAGATTCCAATCCTTGAAAATAATCAATATATAGGGAGTATTACAGCTAAAAAAATTCAAAAATTCATTACAGACAATTCTGAATTAATAAATGCCAAAGTTGATATAATAAAAGCACTTCCTTTCCCTGAAATAGAAAAAGATGGGGATATTAAAAAAATTTCTAAATTACTATTAAATTATCCTGCTGTATTAGTAAAAGATTTTAATGAATATATTGGAATTATTACTGATGCTGATTTGTTAAAATTTGTTTGAATTAGAAAAAAAAAAGGAAAAGAAATTTAATTTCTATTTATTTAACATTTTATATGCAACTACACCAAGTAAGCTAAATGCTGCTCCTACAAAAGAGCCAATTACTCCAAATCCCGGTGAAAAAAAAGTCCAAAAATTCATTGTTATTCCAAAACCAGATGCGGTCGTAAGAACTGCTGTTATCACAATCCATATTATTGGTGCAATTATGGCTATTAAGCCCATCAAGAACCAAATAACCACCATTTCTGTAGTGTCTTTATCTCCTTTATATACCTTATATGAAGAAAATATCATTAGAAGGCCGCTTATAAGTATCAATATGCTGCATATGATACCTACAATAGTAATTATTGAAAATTCGGTACCAGTAGAAAATGCCATCGGTATTGATACTCCCCACATCCATATATAGACAGAACCAAACATTGAAGTAACCTATGCAGCTGGAGTTAAAAATGCTATGATACAAAAAATTCCTCCAATTAATGGTAATAATAGATATATATTTTTAAGATCAATTTTGTCTTTAGATTCAGTCATTAAACAAACACTTTTTTTATTAAATTTTTATATGTAATTATATTTGAAAGAATTACTATTATACTTTTTTATAATTCTTCATCATTTTATTATAATTAACTCTATTTATTAAACGGTCGTGATTCTCAACTTACCAATAAGTTTTCCTCCGATAAGTGTTAATATCCCACCTATAATGAGAATCACAAATCCCCATTGAATAAGGAAGTAATAAAAGAATTTCGTAAAAAATATAGAAACATTAGACTCAATTTTGTACATTATGCTGAGTATAATTACGGTGATAATCATAATTAATAAAAAGATTATGGCATCCCTAATTGCATCCCATCCTTTTTTATTCCATATGAACTTCATTTCATAAGTATTAAAATATTTATTACTAAATGCCGTTTTAATGGATGATATTATCAATTTTATTGAAGTAATTAAGAGCATTATGGCAATTATTAAAGCAATAATTATGAAAATATTGGTCTGAATGGTGCCTTTTCCATTAACTAAATCAAAAAATGCTTGTATATCAAAAATAATAAAAGTTGATAAAACCCCATCAAATCGATATAATAAAAATGGTATAAAAAGACCAATAAGGCATAAAATAGCACCAAAAAATGGTAATAATGAAATAATAAATTTTTTAAAGCCCAATATTTTTTACCTCCTTTTTAAATTTATTAACCTACTTTTTGATTATATTGTATTTCTCTCTTTTTAAACATTATTAATCAATAAATTTACTAAGGAGAGAAGAGAGTGTGTGTTTTTTTATAGAAATATTTAAAATTTATCATATAATATTTAAAAACAGATAACTCAAAATCAAATATTATAACTTTATTTTAAATCATATTTTTTTTTGGAATTTTCTATTTTTTACATATGTAAGTATCTATTTTAATTTTAGTTAAACTGAATTTATGGGAAAAAATGTACCTAAATTCTTTTTATATATTGAATTAATTTAGATATTAATAAAGAATATAAAAGATTTCAATATAACTCTTAAAAAAGAAAGAAACTTATAAATATTTTCCAATACTCAATAATACAAAAGAATTTAAATTGAAATCATATTCTAAATAATTTAAATAAAAAATTGAAGAAAACAAGTTCTTAATTTTCTACTATAAATTTAATAAAAAAATTAAGTGAAAAAAATGAAATATAATCCAAAATATAGTGCAACACATAGTACTGTGCAACAGATGACTAACATTAAAAAGTATAGTAAAAAAAAAATGATTTTCTCATTTAGTCTTCTAATTATGGGAATTGTATTAATTCCAGGGAGTGTGGTAGTAAAAGGTTTTGTTCAAAAGGAAATAGATAGACAGATTGCAAATCAAATAACTCTTCCAGGACCGCAAGATGAAACTGATGATACCAAAAAATGGAGGCAATTCATGGGTATCGAAGCGAGCGAAGAACAGAAGGGAGGTGCTGGTGCTGGAGGATATTATTTATTTAATTTAACAAATGAAGAACAGTTCATTAAAGGAGCAAAACCCATACTCGAGGAAATTGGCCCATTTGTCTATCAAACAGATAAAAGCGGAAAACTCGATGTAACATGGAACGAAGATGCATCACTTATTACTTACAAGTCTTGGAGCACAAAAAAATATGATAAAGAAAATTCTTGGAATAAAGTTGATGATACAAAATGCAATATAACAAACATTAATCCCGGATATTTAGGCATACTAGCAAATAGAAAGAGTGATTTAGGTTTGTTCATGTCAATGTTTCCAAGAATGCTGACGATAATGCAATCTGAAGCTGTCCCAATAATCGAAGCGAGAATGGCAGAGCAAGAATTCGAACCTGGGTATTATTTACCTGAACCAATAGATGTCTTTTATAACGAATGGTTCCGGGATCGATTCCCATGCATTGAGTTTCTAGGTATTGATTGGAATGATGTAATGTGGTTGTTCGATATGGATCCTGTCGCGAATATAGATATTGATGGCAGAAAAGAACCCGAGAAATGGGATTCATTGGAAGGGAAATCTCGCGGAGGTGATTTGAATATCACTATACGTGATGATGAATGGTTGAATACTCGAGAACAGGACCTTGAAGTCAAAGCCCTCTGCGATCAATTTTGGGATCCTGAAGGACCCTATTCCTTAACTAATGGTGAATACACGAAATATTGGTTTGAAGCCATGGGTCATGATGTTATCGAAGGTCTTTCACCTTCAGAAGCAAAACAAGAGATATTTAACTATTATAATCAAATGAATTTTCAACATATAATCTTTAATGAGGACACAATCCAATTAATTGTTGATTGGATTGAGCTAAGCATGGAAGAAAATTGGGGTTGGATGTACAACATCGCATTATGGTCTTTTGGCAACTATAAGAGTGGGCTGATTATCGAGCGATCAGTAGAGGAATGGCTCTTTACAGGAATCGATGGAATCGTCAACATGTCTCCAAACGAAGATGAAAGAGCCCTTGCAAAAAATTCCTTCTTTAGGAGGACCGAAAGTTATGCAGAAGCTTTAGAGCAGGGAATGACAACCACAACTCTTTATACTGGTTTGGGAAATATTAACGATGTCAAAAATCTTTACTCTGTTAATGGTAAGAGATGGAATAATAAATGGAACCCTCCTCAAAAATTAGAAGGTACTGATGGACGGCAATTCCATCCGGGAGTCACAAAAGATGATAGGTTAAAGGTTTATAATAGCCAATTAGGGAGAACGGCATTTTTCACATATGTTGAAGAAATGTCCGTAAAGGACATTCCTCTCTTAAAGTTTAAATTCGCACCAGACATGTGGCAGCCAAATCCAGACTTTAACCAAGAAAATGAATTAATCAATTTAACCACTACAAGAAAATCTCCCATCTTTCTGAGTCCACCTCATTTTTATGGTTTGAGGTCTGCCTTCAAGGATGGCGTTATTGGTCTTAACCCAAGTGAAGAAAAGCACGATAGTTATATAGGTATTCAACCCGATTTAGGTACTGTCTTGAAGGGAGGGAATAAGATGCAAATAAATGGACTTGTTAAACCAACAGATATTTGGTGGACAGATTTACGCGTTGAAATGGATGGTGGAATATACATGCCCTTATGTTGGCAAGGATTTGGCGGTGAGATTCCGGATGAATTAGCAGACGAATTAAAAAGTAGGCTATTCTTAGGTTTAAGATTAAGGGAGTATCTATTCTGGGGATCTTTTGCCTTAGGAATGGTATTTTCATTAACGGGAATATTAATAATGAGATCTCAGATCGAAAGGAAATCTGCTGCAAAAAGAGCTAGACGTCGAGCAGCATTCTCAAAGTCTAAGAAAAGCAGTAGTAAATATAAAGATATTAGTCAGATCTCAATGCAAAGACCCATGCAACGTCATGGAAAGCCGATTGCTCCTGCTCCACAACCACGTCCTATACAAACTTCATTATCCCAACCAGCGGCACCTCAACCATCTGTTTCCTATAAGGTGCCTTCTACAACGGTTTCGAGTGAAATTCAAATCATTGATAATCAAATAAATGCAATAACTATGATGATAAATAAATTGGAATATAACTACAAAACGGGAATCATTACCGAAAAAGAATACATTAAAAAGAATATTTTTCTAACTGAGAAAATACTTGAATTAAGGACGACAAAACAAGAATTAGAAAAGAAAACGAATGTTTCTTATAAATAATTTTTTTTTTTTTTAAAATAATAATAATTTAGATTTATTTGAATATTATTATTTAAAATAATTTTCTTTAAAATAGCAATTAGAAAAAGATTCTAAATATCTAAACTTTAATTAAAAATGCAATCTTTGAGACAAGA
>JAEOTW010000049.1 GCA_016839655.1 Promethearchaeota archaeon
AAGATTCTGCTATTATTGGATAAATTAAATTAGGAGAGATAAACTGAGAGAAAAATGTCAATGGATATCCTATGAAAAACATAGCTAATCCAAAGAGATTAAATAATTTTGTTTTTAACATTCGATAAAATATATAAAACCCAATTAAAAGTAAAAGGATATAACAGAACATTACAAATAAAAAAATAATTTCATTAGCCATTTTGAAAATGAAGTCTCTCAGAAAATAGTCTTTAAAAATATCAATAAATTAATTATTTAAAAATTTATTTTTTAGTACAAATCAACCAAAATCATGATAATTATTTTAAACTTGATTTCGAGATTTTATCCAATTCTTTCAATAAGCTATCATCAATCTGTTTAACTGGATTTTTGCTTAATAACCTTTTTGCTTCGTCCTTTGCTCTAGATCTCGCAGATTTTGAGCCACTTGCCTTCCATGAATCGCGTGTCATCCTATCTACTATTTGACTTGGAAAATATAGTTCTTTTCTGAAGAACTCTAAAGTTGAAGGATGAGATAATAATTCTTGTGTACCCTCATAATCTTTTAATATCTCTGAAGCGAAAGGTGAACCACGATCTTCAATCCCTTGTATTAATCTTTTTACCATCCCAATTATTTCATTATCAATAATTAACTTTTCAATACTTTGAGTCGATTCAAAATCGAGCATTCCAGGACCTGAAATCATGTTAATCCCAGCTAAACCCGCTAATAATGCCCCCATACCTGCTTCAAAACCCGCTTGACTATCAGGAACTTTAGAATCACTAAGTGACATATAGGCGTGAGTTGGTAAATTCAAGAATTTTCCCATCTCTACATCCCCAAGATTTATCATCATTGTTTCTATAGCACCCATTGGAGTTGTTCCTTGTTTCATATCAAATACGGCAGGAGAACCTCCCCATATCAATGGAGCTCCTGGTTTAGTAAGTTGAGCAATTACAACCCCTGCAAGACATTCTGCACAATGTTGGGTAATAGATCCAATTAATGTAATTGGAGCACTAGCCCCTGCTAAAGGCATTGATACAAATTCAGAAGGGATCATACTTTTTGCGGCATCTATCAATGATTGAGTTGTAAGATCAGACCATTTAAGAGGAGGGCTAGGACATGCATCGAATATAGCAAGTGGTTTTCTTGCTAAATCATCTTCAGATAATCGACATGCTAATAGAATATCTCGCATTATTGAGAAGCTTTCAACACGAAATGTTCCAGTTACGACGGGCTTGTAGCAATTGGATAACGCTAAATATAATCTGTGCCAATCTTGAGCATTTTTTGGCACATCATTATAAATCAAAGCAGTACTTTGAGCATCAATATATTTCAATTGTTCCACTATTTTGGAGAATCTAATAAAATCATTTGATAATCCCTCCCTAATATCTCCTGTTTCCTCATCAAGTATAAAAATTGCTGCTGATCCTGGATCATAATTAATATTATCTCCTTTTAATGAAGTATGTTCATTTCCTTCACGATCAAATAGGGTGATTTCACTTGGTACAGTTTTTAAACATTTATTTATTAAATCCGGTGGGATATAATAACGCAAACCTTCATGATTTAAACCATGTTTATTAAATATACCAATTGCGTCATGATTCTCAATGAAAACTCCTTGAGTGTCGAGAATCATCTTTGCTTCTTCTAAAATCTTTTGTTTATGATCATCATCCAAAACTTTAATCTTAGGTCTTATAATCGTCATAGATATAGTCTCTTTCACTTTTTATAATTTGAATCAAGAATTTTTCGAATTGCCAAGATTGTTTCTGGTGAAGTACCGCAACAACCTCCTATTATTTTTGCTCCAAGTTTAATCATTTCTTGAATATCATTAGCAAAATCTTCTACAGGTTGATTATAAAATGTTCTATCGCCTTTAACTATCGGTTGACCAGCATTAGGTTTAACAGAAATTGGTTTACTTGTATAATTCTTAGCCAATTTTAGTAACTCAAGCATGTCATTCGATCCTAATGTACAATTTGCTCCGATAACATCGACTTCTTCACTATTCAAGGTTTTTATGCATTTTTCTAATGAATCTCCCATAATTGTAAAAAATCCTCTTTTCGTCCTTTTATATGTTATTGAAGCAATCAATGGTTTTTTTGAAATATCTCGTACAGCCTTAACTGCTGCTAACATTTCCTCAAGATCTGATATTGTTTCAATGTGCCACAGGTCAACTCCTTTTTCTAATAATTTTGCTTGAGTTGAAAAACTAGAATACCATTGCTCACTTGAAATATTTCCAACAGGTGGTCTAAACTCCCCTGTTGGCCCAATATCTCCAACAATCAAGCATCCTGATGGGCGTATTTTTTGTATATTTTTTATAGCATTCTCAATAATCTCATCTATCCGATGTTCAAGATTGTGATGAGATAAATTTAAAGGAGTTGAACCAAAAGTATTAGTTTGACACATATCTGAACCAGCATTATAATAGGATTGATGGATTTCAGATATAATATTTGGTTGTTCAATATTCAAAATATCAGGGATTTTTCCTGATTTTAATCCTCTTTTGATCAATTCACTACCAAAACCACCATCAAAAAGTATAACTTTTGATTCGTCCTTTAACCAATCTTGGAATAACATAATAAATCCTTCTGCAAAAAACTTTACTTACCTAATAGAGATTTAACCAATTTAACGGCATCTATTGCATTTTCGGCATAACCATCAGCTTTGCAATCTTTTACCCATGAATTTGTTACAGGAGCGCCACCAAGAATTACCTTGAATTTATTAGCTACATTTTTCTCCTCTAAAAGCTCTATAACTTTCTTCTGACCAGTCATGGTGGTTGTTAATAAAGCAGAGACTCCAATAATATCTGCTTCTTTCTTAATAGCTTCTTCTACAATTTTATCTATGGGAACATCAGCACCTAAATCATACACTTCATATCCATAAGCTCTTAGCATTGTAGCTACAATGGTCTTTCCAATTGAATGAATATCCCCCTCGATGGTTGCTATAACTACTTTTCCCCGTGAAATTTGTTCTGAGGAGGTTTTAAGGTGAGGCATAAGAAGATCTAAACAATTTTGCATTATTTGTGCACCTCGCATTAGTTCTGGTAAGAAATATTCCCCTTCTTCCCATAATTCTCCAATAGTTCTAATCCCAATAGCGAAACCTTTTTCAATGACATCAATTAAATTCAAATTTTCATTTATAGCTTTATTTGCAAATTCAATAGCTTTTTCTTCATCGAGTTCTACAATAGCATTTGAGATTTCATTATAAAAGTTATCATCTGACATTTAAATCTCTCCTATTAATTAATCAAATCACAATTATAATTCAAATTAAATAATATTTATTTACATATAGTAAATTAGAAAAAGCTTATTGTTGAATCGAAAAAAATATTTGCTAACTTTCTTTTTAAGATTTAATTTAAACAAAAAAGTATCTGTGATTGCATGTCAAAGAAGTATTCAAAGGAACCCATAAGAGGTATGAAGGATTATTATCCTCCAGAATTACGTGAAGTTAATTGGATAATTGAAACTATTAGAGATGTAGTAGAAAGATATTCTTATGAAGAATATGAAACTCCACAATTAGAACCAATCGAAATTTTTGCTGCTAAATCTTCTGATGAATTAGTTAATGAGCAATCATTCATTGTAGAAAAAAAAAAAGGAGAAAGACTTATTTTAATTCCTGAACTTACCCCTTCTTTAGCTCGAATGGTTGCAGGAAGGAGTCAAGAATTAAAAAAACCGATTAGGTGGTTTTCAGTTCCAACATGTTTTAGATATGAAAGGCCACAAAGAGGGCGACGAAGGGCATTTAAACAGCCTAATGTAGATATTTTAGGCGAAGAGAGCCTTTATGCAGATCTAGAGATATTTAATATAATTGTAGATATATTTACCGAATTTGGTGCTACCTCTCGCCAATTTCAGATATACTATAATAGTCGAAGATTTATGGATTCAGTTTGTAAGTTTATCCTTAAAATAAGTGAAGAAAAATTACCAATAGTTTACAAAGTTTTGGATAAATCAAACAAAATGGAAGAAGCGGAGTTTGAAAAATACGTAGTTGATATATTTCAAGATGAGATTGTTACACAAGGTATATACAAATTAAAGGATTCGAAAAATGTTAAAGAATTATTAGACAAGTTTGATAATATTTCAGAAGAATTTTATAAATCTGAGGGTTATATTGAAATTACTACTTTTGAAAGACTCATAAATGAAGTGAATATATCGAGTTATTGTACATTTTCTTCCGGCACTGTAAGGGGACTTGACTACTATACAGGTATCATTTATGAAGTATTTGATACTGGAAAAGAAAATATTAGGAGTATTTTTGGTGGTGGGCGATATGATGATTTATTATCAATCTTCTCAGAGGAAAAAATAACTGGTACTGGATTTGGAATGGGGGTTTATACACTTTCATTATTTTTAAGAACATATAATTTAATTCCAGAAGAAATTAAAGAAAAAGACTATAGTGACACTATATATATAGCATCGATAAGTGAAGAACTCTCTACTTATGCTTTTGAAATAGCTAGGATTATTCGAGATGAAGACTTCCCATGTATTATTGATTATAGATTTAAGAATCTTAAAAATCAGATAAAAAGAGCTAATGATTTAGGAATTACGATAGTCTTAATTGTTGGACCTGAAGAACTCTCGGAAAAAAAGGTAACCATTAAGAATATGATCTCTGAGGAACAAAAGACAATTAATTTGGATCAATTAATTGATGAGATCTATGATATTATAGATCAATTAAGTGATAATAATTTTGATGAAAAATAATTTATTATTAAAATATGAGGATTCTAGAAAATCTTTTTCAACAATATAAATATATTACCCAGCTTATTCTTAACAAAAAATATAAAGAAGAACAAGTTCAGAGGGTGATAAATTACATTGATAAAGAATATCATAATCTTATCAAATCAGATACCACTAAAGGCATAACTCCAGAAGATATTAACCAAAAAATGCATATAGTGACACCTTGTTTTGTAATTGCATTACACCGTGCTCTAAAGGAGATAGGTTCACATACATATTCTATAGACAAACTTCGTGAAATATCCATGGAAATTTTTCGAGATCTTGTAGGATCGCTAGCAGAAATGCAAAAAAGTCGTCTTAAGAATGCAACAGACAAATGGAGATCCTTTAAGGAAGCAACTATTTTTGGGACTGAAAATACTTATAGCTCATTCGACCCAGAATTTATTCAAAATGATGAAAAAACATTAATTTTTCATTTAAATAAATGTGTTTACTTTGAAGTTTTTGAAGTCCATAATGAGCAATCAATTGCTCCAATTCTATGTGATTATGATGAAATTTTTGCTGAGGTTGTAAAAGAATGGATTTCATTTACAAGACCTAAAATTATAGCAGAAGGTGATAAGTTCTGTGAATTTTGCTATAAATTAAAATAGTGTGGCATAAATGTAATTCTCCACTATATAAATTGCATTAAATTCAAATTTTTTGAAGACTTAACAAATAACAAGCAAAAATAAAAATTGATTAATGAAGCCATTGCCAAAAATTTCTAAAATTTGGATCATTCATTGTCAATAATTACTTAATGTATCGCCAATATTATTGAAAAAACACAAAAAAACACATTATTATGATTTTTATTGAGCATTTAATCCAATTAATTAAAGATAAAAAATCTGTTGTTTGCATGGGATTGGATCCCAGAATGGATAATGAGGGTGAAATTCCCAAATATTTGATTGAAGAAATAAAAGATCCAAATGATATCATTCTCGAATTTAATAAAATATTAATTGAAAATTCATATGATTTAATTCCTGTTGTTAAACCCCAAATAGCTTTTTATGAAAAATATGAGGCTTTAGGCGCATTAAAGGACACAATAAAATTTGCTCATAAAAATGATTTATTAGTAATATTAGATGCTAAGCGAAATGATATTGGAAGCACTTCTGAAGCTTATGCTTATAATTTATTTAGAAATCTGAATGCTGATGCATGTACAGTTAATGGATATTTAGGAATTGATGGGATTAAACCATTTTTAGATTTCAAAGAAAAAGGTGTGTTTGTACTTGCCAAAACTTCAAATCCAAGCAGTAAGGATTTTCAAGATTTATTTAGCATAAAGTTAGAAGATGTTTCTCAAGATATAACAGAATTTGAGGTTAAGAGCCAACTCTTAAAAAGGAATTATCTCCAAATGGCAGAATTGATCTACAAATGGAGTCAAAATTTGCTAAAATATTCTAATTTTACTAATATTGGAGTAGTCGTTGGAGCAACTTACCCCCAGGAATTAAAAATAATTCGTGGAGTAGTTAGAAATTCATTTATCTTAATTCCAGGTTATGGTGCTCAAGGTGCTCAGGCAAAGGATATAAAAGATGGTTTTTATAAAAATGGCTTAGGAGGGCTTGTAAATTCATCAAGAGGTATAATTTTTGCTTATAATAAAAGTAAAGAATACTCTTCTGATAAATTTGAGAAAGCAGCTAGAGATGAAATTATAAAGATGAACAAAGAAATCAATAAAGAGATAGGATTTTAATTTTTATTTTGAGTTATACAACCAGAGATCCTAGATTCGACCCTAAAAGATACATCGCGTAAGTCACAGGACCTAAGATTAATAATACAATAATTAAAGACCTCACCAAACCAATCTTATGGAGAATATTTATAACATTTAAGTCAATAACTGCACATAAAATCACTGTAATAATAATTAATGCAATTGGGGGCCCTCCTGTAGTATATTGGCCTGTCCAACCACCTAAAATCATTGGAGCGCTAATAAAAAATATTAATCCAAATTGAATACCAAAACTGCCTGCGACCCATTTAAAATTGGTTTTTTCTTGAGCTTTTGTTATTGCTAAACCAATCTTTAGTATAAATATATCTACTACAAGTAAACAAACAGCAATAATAATTGGTATCATTTCTTCCATTGGAGGAAATTGAAAAATCATAATAATCACTATTTAGTTTAAAGTTGTTTTCGATTTTTAAAATTAAATTTATTACAAAAATGATTTTTAACTGATAATATTATAAAAGATATAAGAAACATTTTTGATTTAAATTTATTTACTTAGATTATATCAAATAATTTTCATCAATATTAGAATAAACGATTTGGAGGAAAATACAAAGTAAAAAAGAAAGGTTATATGCAATGGTAGAAACTAAAGACGAAACAGTTCAATATGACGAAGAAACACCTAGGATTGCTGTATTCATTTGTCAGTGAGGTATCAATATCGCAGGCGTTTTGGACACTAAAGCATTAGCGGAATATTCAAGAAATCTTCCTAAAGTTGTTGAATCATTGGATTACATAAGCCTTTGTACGGAACCAGGTGCAGAATTTATTAAAGAAAAAATGATTGATAGTCAAGCAAATAGATTAGTAATGGTATCCTGCACTCCAAAAACTCATGAGCCTGTTTTCAAAAGTGTACTAGAATCAATGGGACTAGACCAATCTTATCTTGAATTTGCCAATATTCGCGAACATTCTAGTTTTGTCCATAAAAAGGATGAAGCTGGTGCTCAAAAGGTTGCGGAAGATATAATTCGATCTGCAGTAGCTAGAGCTTCTGTTTTAGAAAAGATTCTAGTCAAAGAAGTCGATATAACAAAAAAAGCATTAATCATCGGTGGTGGTGTTGCTGGTTTATCAGCAGGGATTGATCTTGCTGAGGAAGGCTTTGCAGTACACCTCGTAGAAACAAATCCTACGATAGGCGGTAAAATGGCTAAATTAGATCGAACCTTTCCTACTGATGATTGTAGTATATGAATATTAGGTCCTGTGATGCTACAAGCAGCAAGAACTCCAGACTTAAATTTATATACATATAGTGAAGTTGATGAAGTCTCTGGATTTGTCGGTAATTTCAAAGTAAAGATAAGAAAAAGAGCTCGTTATGTAACAAATGATTGTAATGGGTGTGGTGCATGTTTTGAAGTGTGCCCCGCATTTGGATACAATGAATTCAACGAAGGAATGGACTCAAGAAAAGCTATTTATGTAGCGTTTGCACAAGCAGTTCCCTCATTAGCTCAAATTGACATGGATCGATGTATAAAATGTGAATTATGTAAGGGGGCTTGTGAACTCGATGCAATTGATTTTGATCAAGAAGATGAAATTGTCGAAATAGAAGTGGGATCGATTATAGTTGCAACTGGTTGGGATGAATTTGAACCACCAACGGGTTATTTAGGATATAATAAATATCCTAATGTAATAACTCAATTAAAACTTGAACGAATGTTAGCTCCAAATGGTCCTACGATAGGACATTTAGCAAGACCTTCTGATGGAAAAGAGCCAAAGAGAATATTATTCATTCAATGTGTTGGTTCAAGAGATCTGAATATGAATACTTATTGTAGTGCTGGGGTATGTTGTATGATATCTATAAAAAATAGTAAATTAATAAAACAACATTATCCCGAGGCAGACATCACAGTTGCATATATGGATATGCGGGCTGCTGGTAAAGATTATGAAGAGTACTTTACACTTTCAAGAAAAGAAGGTATTAAATATATAAGAACAAATATAAGTAGGATTAAAGAAGATCCTGAAACACACAATCTAAAAATAATCATGCAAAATACTCTAGGAACAACTGGTTTAAAGGAACTTGAATTTGATTTGGTAGTCCTTTCAGCTTCAATGGTACCCGCTATTGGCGTTAGAAAGATTGAAAAGATGCTTAAATTAGAGACAAGTCAAGATGGATTCTTTAAAGAATTTCATGCTCGATTAAATCCTATTGATACTAAAATTCCAGGAATCGTACTTGCAGGAGTCAGTCAAGGTCCAAAATCTATAGTTGAGTCTATAACTCAAGGAAGAGCAGCAGCATCTTCACTCGCTAGACTAATGGGTAAAGATAAATACCGGATTTTACTGATTAGAGCCGCAGTTAATAAAGAACGATGTGCAAAATGTGGGTTATGTGAATTAAATTGTCCCTATGATGCAATAAGCTTGGGAGATGATGGTGCAGAAGTGAATGAGATATTATGCCGAGGATGTGGAACATGTTTAGCTAATTGTCCTTCAGAAGCAATAACCCTAAGATATTACAGAGAACCTCAATATGAAAAACAAATAGACGCAATTTTGGAGGAAATTTAGAGAGGTGAAGAAAATGACTGAGACTTCAAATGGAGATATAAAAATTTTAGCATTCCTTTGTTGGAAATGAGGATATGGAGCAGGAGATATGGCTGGTACAATTAATCAGACGTTTTGTTTGCTTAGTATAATTCGAGCCCAATATCCTGCCACATTAAGACCTGTTCGAATTAATTGTTCTGGAAGAGTTACACCCTCTTTAATGATGCGTGCCATAGGTAAAGGTGCTGATGGCATTGTCATTGGAGCCTGATACCAAGGTGAATGTGATTATGAAACAGGTAATTTGGTTGCCGAAAGGAATGTAACTTATACAAAGGAAATATTAAAAACAGTAGGAATTTCCCCTGAAAGAATCCAAATGTTTCACTGCAGTGCGGCTGAAGGTCAACGCTTTCAAGCTGAAGCAACTCGTATTTCAGAGACAATCAAAAATTTGGGTAGCAATCCTTTAAAAGATTCTATTTCTTCTAAAAAAGAGAAGAAGGAATCAAATAAGAATAAAACCGAATAGAATGATCTTTTCAAACAAATTTTAGTTGAATTGGGACTAGCCTTGTGAAGGTTTCGGAATTCAATATTTTTAATTTTTTAGAAATATTATCTATCTTTCTTTTAACTTTTTATGTTAAAAATTATTTTCATATTTATTATTAACTTTATCTGATGTGAATTTTAGATGGGAAAAGATCCTGAAAAACAATTAGCAAAAGCAGAACAATTATATGAAGCGAGGCAATATAAACGGGCTGCTAAATTATATAAAACTGTTGGAAATAACTTCTTACAATTGAGGAATTATGAAACTGCTAAATATTGTTTTTTTAATGCTGCTAAGAGTGCTATTAACGAAGATAAATATTTAAGTGGTTTAAATTTTTTACGAAATGCGGGAAATGCTTCTCTTCTTACTAATAATTTTTCTGAAGCGAATCAATTCTTTAAGGAATCATTTAATTATATTCCCAATTTACGCAATTCTTCAGATAAAAATCACTTTTTTGTAGTTTTTTCATCTTTATCTTTCTTATGTTTATTTGTTGAAGGAAAACATGAAGAAGGTTTAAATGTCATTAAAAAAATTAAAAGTTATGTTGATGATAGCTATTTTAAAGAAAGTGGCTTAATAAGATTAGTTAAAGATATAACAGTCACAATAAAAGACAAAAAGAAGAATTATATTAAAAAAATTGAAGCAGATTTTAATAATTTAAATCTCTATGAGGGCGAAACGAATCTAGCTAAATCGGCTATTGTAATTGCTAATACTATTGTTTCATTAATCACAAATTTGACTTTGGATAAAAATTTATACACAACTAACGATATTATTACTCTAACAATGGATATTGATACAAAACCTCTTTTAGATATTACAGAAAACTCTTTTTACAATTATAACATAAATGAATTAAAAATTACTAAAATTAGTATCCAGCTTACTGATAATTTTACATTTCATAAAAAACCAGACTTGCCCATTATTTTAACACTTAGTAAAACTAATCAAATAACTCTATTAATCAAACCACATTTTCAAATGGAAAATCCTTTCATTGGCCCAATCTTGTTGACTTCTGAAATTAATGGAAAACTGAAATTTTTCTATGAATACACTGAACTATTGTATCCAACTCTAATATCTCCCCCTCCAACATTAGAAATTTCCATGAAAAATCTGAGACCTCCTTTAATTGGCCAATCTTTCCCATTAGAGATCCTTATAGAAAACAAAAGTGAAGGGGAAGCTGTAGATCTTAACATAGAAATAGAATTTCCTGAAAAACTTAAAGTCATGAGAGGTACTTTGAAAAAACAAATATATTCACTTAGATCAAATGAAAACATGAAATGGGAGATTAATCTTAAACCACTAGAGGCAGGAGATTATTCAATAAAGATAAAAACAATGTTTAAAGATCCAGATCAAAACCAAATTGGAGAAATTAAAGAGTTCCCTTTAAAAATCCTCCTTTAAATAAAAGAAAAGGGTTAGCTGAATATGAATTATTTTATTTCATCCATAGAAAAAAGAATATTTAAAAACTTAGTAAGTGTCTTAAAATATTGTTCAAACTCTTCTATCTCGAAATTTTAAGATAATAATAATCGAAGAAAAAATAAGAACACAAATTAATAAACTAAAATCAAAACCTATAATACTAGGATTTTTATTGTTTTTTGTATCTATATTTTTAATTACTATAACTTCCTTAAAATTAATATTTCCTACTGTATCATTTGCATAAAATCTTATGGTGATATTACCATTGGGTAAAGTGTTCCAACCACTAGAATCAATAGTTCCATTTTCGGTTATGAAATACTTAGTTATTCCATTGTTGATAGTGTACCAAATGGAGTCTAAGTGAGGATCTTCAATTTCTATTACATACTTTGGCGTAGTAAAATTGTCGTTAAAAATTGAAAAATTAAACGGTTCAATGATCTCTATTTCAGGTTTAAGAGTATCTTTCACAATTGTGGTTTCATTGAAAGAAATTCTACTAAATGAATCGTTGGCGTAAATTTTTAAAGAAATGAATCCATCTTCACAAGAATCCCAAGAATCCTCATTAATTAGTATATTAGATCCATAGAAAGTATGATTTTTTAACCCTAAATCAATAGTATACCAAGTTGTATTTAGTGTTAAATCAGAAATCGAAACATTAAAGGAGGGTGCATTGAAACTGTAAATTTCTCCATCTAAGGGATAATTAATAGAAATAACCGGCTCTAATGTATCTTTAATGATCGATATCGAGTTGTAGTTAATGTTATTAAAAGTATCATTCGCAAAAAATGAAATGATAATTAACCCATCAGATAACGATGCCCATAAGTCTAGATCAATTGTTCCATTTTCACTAATAATATATTTTTCCTGTTGATAATTGATAGTATACCACAAAGTATCTAAATTAGGATCTATGGTTTCTATGCTAAAATTTGGTGGGAGCAAATTAGTTCCATACATTTGATTTTCATATGGTTTATAAATTTGAATCTCAGGACCATCAAACCAAATAGGCAAATAATCAAAATCCCCACCATAGGGGCTCGGAATAAAATAAGGACTATCTCCTATACCATTATCATCCTTATCTAAACCGTCATAATCATCCCAATAATTACCAATTTCAGAATTATTCCAATTATTAAACCCTCTTCCTTCTGCATTTATTCCATTTTGAATAAAAGTATTGTTATAAAAAATGTTATCTCTACAAATACCACTTCCCCCCTCACTTAATAAAACTCCGTATTGTTTATTATCTTTAATAAGATTCTTGGTAAAATTATTAAAACTCGATTCAGAATATAACTTTATCCCACTTAAGGAATTATTTTCAATAATATTTCTACAAATTAAATTATCATGAGAATCTACTTCTAAACATACTCCATCATATTTATTGTTACATATGATATTGTGGCTTACATTAATATTATATGTAGTAGGAATGGAAATTCCTGTCTCAATGTTCTTACTTGCAGTATTGTTATAAATAACATACTCATGACCTCCAATCACATATATTCCATTAGTATTTTTATTTACTCTATTTTTTTTAATGAGGGTAGACCAACCCCTTGTTGCATATATTCCATATCCGTTATACCTTAGTGTATTATTTTTTATATAAATACCGCGACTATCAAGTAAGTTGATTCCCGCACTATTATATTCCAAGAAATTATCCCGAATAGTGATATTATTACTGTCTACAATATTGATTCCTGACGAGGAAGTATTAGAAATGATATTATCATAAATTAATCCGTTAGTAGAAAAAGCTACACTTAATCCACGCATATATCTTCCATTTCGAAATGTAGTGATGTTTCTAATAATATAATGTACGTTTGAATCTCGAATTTCAATACTATATACAAGACTTGAATTTGCCCATATTATTTTTATATTTTCGATTATATATGGTTCACTCCAAGTACCAGACCCCGTACACCATGGTTCTGTAGCTAGTTGTTCCCAAGTTTTTGATTCAGAAGAATATGGCCATGTGTCATCAATTTTAAACTGATATACTTCTTGATAATTAGCGAGATTAATTTCTTTTTTTTCCAAATATTCAATATTAATATCATCCTCTTTTTTAATATTCTCATTTGGATAATTATAATTAAAGCTAATACTCAGGATAAAATTTATTAAAAGTAAAGTAGTTAAAATAGATTTTAATGCTCGGTACTTCATCAAAAGTTTTAGATTTCAGTTTTTTCTTGAATATTTATTGTATCACTTCCTTTTAAATTTTTTTTTTCCATGATTAAATTGATATGAATATTTTTTTTTGTTCCAATCTTTTAATTAATATTATAATAGAATATTATATTGTTGAATATGAAATTAAAAGTCAAAGAAATCAATTTTGAAACTGGTAATACTAAAGACATTGTATTAAATATTAATGATGCCTTAGAATTAGGACAAAAAGCAGGAGAACGTGTCTTTGTAAAAAATATAAAATCAAAATCCATTATAGAAAAATTTTGGGTTGCGATAATTCAAATTGATTATTTAGGCACTATTGTTGAACCGGGAGAAATTGGAATTTTTCGAAATCTCCTAAGAGAAAAAAAAGATTTAACAAATGAAACGGTGGTTTCAGTAAAACCTGCGGATCCACCTGATTCTATTAAATTTATACAAAAAAAAATAAAGGGATTAAAGTTATCCAGCGAAGAAATAAATGGAATCATCTCAGATGCAGTCTCTGGATCTCTATCACGAATCGATTTAGCAGCATTCATTACTGGAGTTTCTATTAATGGGATGGATAATGAGGAAATGACAGCCTTAACATTATCAGAAACACGTAGTGGAGAAATATTCTATTTTGGAATGGATGTCTACGATAAACACAGTACCGGTGGTGTCCCAGGGAATAAGGTTTCTTTAATTATTGTACCAATTGTAGCTGCTGCTGGCTTAACTATACCAAAATCTTCGACGAGAGCCATAACTTCACCTTCAGGTACGGCAGATTCCATGGAAGTTTTAGCTCCTGTCGCTTTTACACCAGACGAATTAAATAAAATTGTAGCTGAAGAAAACGCTTGTCTAATATGGGGCGGAGCTCTGGAAACTGCACCAGCAGATAATATATTGATAGAAATTGAAAGACCATTGCATATGGATCCTATTGGTCTTATGATCCCCTCTATCCTAACAAAAAAACTTTCATTAGGAGTAAAAAAACTTGTACTCGATATACCTGTGGGGAATGGTACAAAATTTGCTACTCCTGATAAAGGAAAACAATTTGCTTATCTATTTAAAGAAATTGCTGCTAATGTAGGAATTGAAGCTGAGTGTGCACTCACATTAGCTCATCAACCGATAGGCCATGCTGTAGGTCCTGCTTTAGAGGCTAAAGAAGCACTTACATTGTTACGCGATTACTCTGCTGGGCCTAATTCTCTAATAGAAAAATCCACAGATTTAGCAGGGATGATTTTAGAAATGAGTGGCAAAGCTCAAAAAGGTATGGGTCAAGGCATGGCGAAAGAGATACTTCGATCTGGTAAAGCATATGAAAAGATGAAGAAAATAATAGGATCCCAAGGAGGAGATCCAGAAATAATACCTGAAGATATAAAACTAGGCCCTCACGTCAAGGAATTTTTCAGTTCTAAAGAAGGTTATATAGTAGAAGTAAAGAACTCAATAATAAATCAAATAGCGAAAACAGCTGGATGTCCCAGTTCTAAGACTTCTGGTATAGAAATAATTAAAAAACAAGGAGCTAAAATAAAAGAAGGAGAGTTAGTTTTTAGAATTTATTCTCATAGTGAATCAAAATTAAGAAAAGCAGAAAAAGTTTATAATATGAATAACCCTATCACGCTTGGGGGTATGATTATAGAAAAAGTTTAAGCATTAAACACATATTATATACATCTAATTTATGTCCTTAACTCCAAAATCAATTTATCAGGATTTAACGAAAAAAAATTTAGATTACAGTTCAGCTATTGACTTATTAATTACTCTAATTGAAAATACTGATGATTTTTCTACAAGATTGGAGAGTATTGAGATATTAGAAAAAATCCAGGCTAAAGATAATAAAATTTTTACACTTTTAGAGAATTTATTAATCTCAGATTCTAATGAAATTATAAGAGGTAAAGCTGCTTCACTAATGCAAAAATATTTTTTAGAAAAAGCATTAAATCCAATGAAATGGGCTCTTGAACATGAGAAAGCAATAACCTGTCTTGTTTCAATTATATTAACATTAGCAGAGATCAATAATATAAAATCCAAATCGATTATTATTGAAAAATTAAAGTATTTCTACCAGCAAGAAAATAAGTATAATTTGAAAGACATCTTCAGAAATAAAAAAATCGAAAGTTTTAGCATTCAAGTTCTTGCGGATCTATTAATTAACTATTATTTCATCAAATCGTTAAAGAGTAAATTCGGATTTGTTAAATATGAATTTAATAGATTAGGCTATATTACTAAACTAGATTTAACAAATGTAGATCCTCAAGGAATATCCATATCAAATTTCCTGGATTTAATATACTCCCTAAAATATTTAGAAGAACTAGATTTAAGATTTAATAATTTATTAAACCTGACAGAAATCTCAGTAGAATCAGATTCAGTAGTTTCATTAGATTTAAGTTATAATAAACTAATTAACCTCCCAGGTTCAATTTACAAATTGAAATCTTTAAAAAATTTGAATTTAAAGTCTAATAGACTACGAGATCTCCCTGACTCTCTAATTAATTTATTATCACTACAAACTTTAAACATAAGAAACAATATGCTAACTCAAATTCCCACATCGATAAAGCCATTTAAAACCCTTAAAATTTTAAATTTACATGGAAATAAATTAGATTCAATTGAATTTGAACTAAATAACTCGATTATAGAATTAGAATTAGGGTGGAACAATTTTGTAGAAATTCCATCAAAATTAAAATCCCTCACTTCATTAGAGAGATTGGGTGTAAGTGGAAATAAATTGAGAAAACTACCTAAATGGATTTCTCAATTTCAATCATTAAAAGTATTAGATTTATATGATAATAAAATTGAAAAGTTACCTAATTCAGTAGGTACACTTTTATGCTTAGAAGTATTGATTCTAAGGAATAATCAATTATCTCTATTACCAGAATCCTTAAAAAACCTAAAGAATCTTAGAATACTTAATTTAAGTTGGAATAATTTTTCTTTTCTTCCAGAATGGATTAGTGAGCTTTCTTCGTTAGAAGAACTAAATCTGTGGGGAAATCAACTTACAACAATCCCTAAATCCATAATTAATTTATCAAATCTAAAAACCCTAGATCTAAGTTTTAACAGATTCGAACAATTGCCATCATTTTTGAAAGAAATTGAAGGAAAAAATGACCTAAATATAAAATTATAATAAAATTTAACTGAAAGGGTAAAACATAGGCGTTAGAGCAATCTGTGGAAAGCGGGATCTTTTAGCTAATTATGAAGTAATTGAACAAAGGCTTACAAACCTACCTCAACTATAAAATTATATCAAAATTTTCGAAGGAATAGGGCATTTCATTGAAGAAATCAAACATAAAGAAATAACAAATGATAATATAAATGAAGCGGGATTAGTTTAAATTTTAAATTAAATTTCTACATATATTGATAGGATTGCATTAGAATAGTTAATTTTCATGAAAATATCTCCAAGCATAATTTATAAAGAATTTCAAGAGGGAAATTTGGAAAAACAATCGGCAATAAATCAATTATTTGCCTTAGTTAATAACTTCGATGATCCGAAATTAAGAATTGAAAGTATTGAATTTTTAGTTAAAATTGGTTCAAAAGATGAACAAACTTTTAATTTATTTGAAAATCTAATAATATCTGATTCTCATAGTGAAGTTAGAAATACAGCTATAAAAGCGATCTCACAAAATTTTATTCAAAAAGCTCTAAAACCAATGAAATGGGCTTTCCATTATGAATCTTCTATAATATGTCTTCTTTCCATTATTTCCACAATAGGAATGATAAAAACCGAAAAAGCTAAGTTATTTTTAATTGAAAAACTTAAAACCATGAATATTTATGAATTTAATGATAGTTTAGAAGAAGCATTTAATGTTGGGAGAATTTATAATTATACACATAAACGACTTTCAGAAATTTTAAGCAACTATATACTAATAAAATACTTTAATAAAGAGTTTAAAGAAATTAGTTATGATTTATATGGTGGTTTAGTAACATCATTAGACTTATCCGGAATTAGTACTAATGTATTAGGATGGAAAATTTTAAGAAAGTTGCCTGAATTCATTACTGCTCTTAAATATATTAAGAAATTAGATTTAAAAATCAATAGAATTGCAAAATTACCTAAAACAATAGGCGAGCTTGAATATCTTAAATATTTAGATCTAAGTACTAACAATCTTAGGGGTTTGCCTGACTCTTTTGGATATTTAAAATCATTAGAATACTTAAATTTAAAATACAATAAGATTAGTGAAATTCCAATTACAATAGGGAGATTAAGAAAGTTAAAATTTCTAGATTTAAGACATAATAATATCAAATCTCTTCCGTCTGAAATAACTAATCTAAATTCATTGGAGATTTTGGATTTGCATGGAAACAAATTAAACAATTTACCAGAATCAATGGAAGGATTTAAATCTTTAAAGAAATTAGAATTAGGATTGAATAAAATTAAAGTTCTTCCGAATTCAATTAATAATCTCCGAACTTTGGAAATTTTAGGATTAGGCGGGAATAAACTTACGATTGATTTTTCTTTATTAGTATCTTTAAATTCACTTAAGGAATTGAATCTCTATGATAATAACATAAAAACCTTTCCTGATGAAATTGGTTCACTAAATACCTTAGAAACATTAATTCTAAGGAATAATAACCTGACAATATTACCAGAATCATTTAAAAAATTAAAGTTCTTAAAAAAATTAGATTTAAGTTGGAATAATCTCACATCAATTCCAGAATGGATAGATTCACTTTCTTTATTAGAAGAATTAAATTTATGGGGGAATAATCTAAAATTGCTTCCTACAACCTTAGGTAATCTCTCATCACTAAGAGTTCTTAATTTAAATTTTAACAATTATATCAGAAAGATACCTGACTTTCTTAAAAGATTACAAAATAATGGATTAAAGATTTATAAATAAGTTTTATTATTGAGTTTCATATAATTCTTTAATCTCTTCTGATGTGGTAATGTCCTTTGGACCTTTTTCAGGACGCAATCTTAAAAAAACAGGAAATCTCATAGAAAATCCAAGTTTCGCAAATTTATCACTAACAGTTATCTCATCACCAGTTATCTCCATTACTACCTCAGGTTTTAACCATATATCAGGTTTGTCTTCACATATAACATTTTTCGGTTTTTTTTGTATAATATATTGTTCCATATCTCTTGTTAAAGATTCAGATAATTCATCAGTTAATCCCGAAAAGAAACGAGTAAAAGCTATATAATTATCATTCTCAGAATCATAAACCGCCCCTATGTAGGTTCCATAGACTCCTGTTCTTCGTCCTTTTCCGTAAAAAGCACCAACAAGGACTACATCAAGAGTATCTTTTAGTTTTCCTCCTTCTAAACTTTTTAATTTAAGCCATTTGTAACCACGATTCCCCGCTTGATAAATTGAATCCTCATCAATTGATTTTGCCATTATCCCTTCTGTTCCTTCTTTTCTGGCTTTATTAAAGAATTCTAGTAATTCATCAATAGAATTTATTAAGACAGATTTAACTAGCCTTAATTCGTCTCTCTCTTGAACAATTTTTTCAAGAATTTTTCTTCGATCTGGAAGAGGTTTATCTACAAACGATTCATTACCAAATTTTAAGAGATCAAATACAAATAAACAGACGGGGACTTCTTTAGCAATATCATCAATATCATATTTACGTCTTCTCTGACTTAAAACTTGGAAAGGAAGCATCTTTTCGTAAACAGCATCCATTGCAACGACCTCACCTTCAAAGATAGCATTATCGGCTTGAATATTTTCTCTAATAACTTGACAAACGTCAGGATATTGATCTGAGATATCTAATAACCGTCTTGAAAAAAGAATTATTTTTTTACCTAGTTTGTGAATTTGGAGCCTTTCTCCATCTAATTTGTATTCAGCAACAAAAGGACTACCTAATCTACTAATGAAATCAGTATATACTTCTCTTGAAGCAAGCATACTGAGAATAGGTATTCCATATTCAATATCAATCTTTTTTACATCTTCTAAATCTTTTTCTGCTAATATTTTTGCTATCTCACCTAGATCAGGATAGAGTGTATATGCCCTTTCGATAAAATCTTTATTTTCCTTTGAATTAGTAAAAGCAAGAGCTAATCCTTCTATAATAGTCGGTGATTGAACACCAACTCTCAAAGTTGATGTAATAATTCGAAGTAAATATTTTGTTTCTAATGGAGAACATTTTCTCATCAATCCTCTTAATATTCCAAGTTTTGTATCATGTGACCCTGCTCCTTCAGATAATGCAATTTTTTTTAATTCAGAGTACAATTCAGAAATTTCTAAAGATGTCTCCAAACTTTCATCATTTTCATTATAATCAAATAATGATTTTTGTTTCTTTTTTTTTAATAAGATTAATTCAGCAGCGGCTCCGATATCTCCCTTTTTTACTAAAACTTCTTTTATTCGTTTAGAATTGATTCCAGAGTGTATAGATAATGCTTCGATTATCATTTTTTCAGCAATTCCCATTTTTGGAAATTGTTTGATGTTTGGAGCTAATTGACCTTGTAAAAGATAAATGATTATATTTAAATCCTCAAAATCTTTACTTTCTTTTGTCTCAGTAAAAAATTTTGATAAAATATCGATCATTTCAAGCCTTTTTGTTGTATTTTCTAGTTCTGAAAATAACTGTGCTAACTTATTGAATCTCATAATTCACTAAAATAATATATATGAAATGAAGATAAATGACTCTATTAAAATCTTAATATAATAAAAAAAGAATATAATAAAAAATATTATAATTAAATTAATTTGCTTAACTCAATAAATTTCTTCTGTATGGCTGTTTTTATCTTTGGGTCCACCCCAGAGAAACTATTAGCAGTAAAATTTAATTTGCTACCTTCTTTAATAGAAAATTGCGCAATTGGGCCATCCATTTGTTCAACTGCAAAGCTTCCATCTGGTTTCTTAGAAATCCATACATCATCATAATGTTCTAAAATTGCTGAAAAAACAAATGCTATTTTTGCATCAGTTATTAAACTATCAGTTGAAACTTTTATTGCGGGTGCTGGTTTTGCCTCTGTTTTTATTGAAGGCATCGGTTCAGCAACATCATATTCAGAACCCGCTTCCTTTTTTTTTATAGGAGTAGCAGGTCTTGAAATCGCTGGTGTTGCCTCTGGTTTAACTGGTTTTGATACGGAAGGAGTAGGTGCTGGTTTGTTTTCTACTTTTGGTGCTGGTTTTGCTACAGAAACAGGTTTAACTGCTCCAGCTTCAAAAGTAACAATACAATTATCTAACTCGGTAAATTTCCTATTTAAAATATCTTGAAGTTCTTCATTCATTTGTGTATCTTCTGGAACTTTTCCCACTTTTCTTGCATCAATTTCTTTAATACCTTTAATATCCCTCCCAATTATGCTTTTTCCTACTGTATAACCGTGTCCTTTAAGTGATTCTGCCTGTCTAAGAGCAGTCCTCCGAGCTACTAATCCTTGTTTAGCACCATGCCATAGATATACATTTTCACTACCCTCGTCTAAAACTATTATCGAAGTTTCCGGCATAAAACTGTCTTTATTCCATTTAATAGGGACAATTTCTCCACCTGGACGAGCATCGAACATTAACGCATATGAAGCGATCTTAATCACCTATACTATATATTTAATCATTTCTTTGTTTTATAATAAAATAGTGTTAATAAATTTAAAAATTGAGTTTTCGAAGTTTTGATTTAAAGTAATAATTTAGATTTTCATTTATCTTAAGATTTTATTAAAAAAAAAATTTAAGATTTTGAATTCCTAATTTTGCTATACGAGAAAAATCAAAATTCAAGGAACTAAAAGATAAATAATAAATTTTATTACGTAAATATTTAAATTATTATATGCATGAGAAATTCATTGCAATAATCAATTTCTATAAATTTACATAAGGGTACAAGAATGGAATTAAATAAATTGATAAGAGAAAATTTAAGGAAATATTCTGCTTATGAACCTGTTGAACAACCAATAGAAGATGGTTGGGTTAAGCTAAATACAAATGAAAATCCTTTTCCTCCAATCCCTGAAGTTCTAAATGATATAAAGAATGCAATAAATAAGGAATTACGACTTTATCCGGATCCAACTTCTTTTGAGTTACGGAAGGAGATCTTAAATGTTCTATTGCGAGATAAGGATACTCTTACTAATCGTAATTCAATATTTATTGGAAATGGTTCAGATGAGATTTTAGATGTCATTTTTAAAGTATTTATTGACCCCGGAGATGAAATAGTGATATTTTATCCAACATATGGATTATATAAAGTGCTTGGAACACTTTATAACGCTAAAATTAATGAAATTCAACTGAATGATGATTTTACTATTCCTGAAAATGCTTTTTCAGCAAAAGGAAAACTAATGTTTATTAATTCGCCAAATGATCCAAATGGAAAATCAATTGGAAATGCTACAATTTTAAAATTATGTGGAAATTTTCCAGGTATAGTAGTTGTTGATGAATCGTATGCGGATTTCTCTTCTCAAACATGTTTATCATTATTAAAAAAAGCAAAAAACTTAATTGTTTACCGTTCTTTTTCAAAGGGATTTTCTCTTGCTTCTCTAAGAATGGGTTACGCCTTAGCAGATGCTGATATTGTTAGAGAGATGAATAGAGTAAAGTTACCATTCAACACTAATTATCTTGGATATATAGCAGCTTTATCGTCCATTAAACATCACAAAAAGATATTTCAGCGGAATGAGAAAATTTTAGAAGAACGAAAGAGACTTTCTGAAGAATTAAATAAATATGAAGGAATTAACGTACTACCTTCAGATGCTAATTTCATATCTGTTAAATTTGAAGATAAATCTAAAACATTAAAGTTTGTTTGGGATCTAAAGGAATTGAAGATCGCAATTCGCCACTTTAGTAAGCCAGGGCAATATAATTATATAAGAGTTACAATTGGAACAGAAGAAGATAACAATAAATTTCTAAGTGCATTCAAAACAATAGCAAATAAATATTTATAATTTTATTATTTTAATACAAATCGATTTATAAGGCGAGTTGTTAAAAATTTCTAACACATTTTTTCCTCCAAATAAAAAGCAGAGTGAGGTTAAATGTCCACATTGTGGATATATAATATCAAAACCCTATCCGAAAGACTCAAATTGCATAAGATGTAAGAAATTTATACCAGCTCTATTTGATTTAACTAAAGAAAGTGATGAAAAACTACAACCTAAAGAATTTAAAACAAAATCTACTACTTTATCTTCAAAATTAGGAGCAAAAGTAAGAGTGAAGGAAAAGCCTTTAACGATTAATTTAGATAGCGATAAAATCAAATTGAAGAAAGGAGAATATGTTAAATTGATGGGTATTACAACAACTGAACGAACACAACTCTATTGTAGTAATAATAATTACAGTTATTTATTAGAATTAACAAATAACCTTGATTTTATAGCTACGGGTATTTTAGAAGGAGATCTTGATCAAATGCTTCTTATTTCTGAAAAAAATGAAAAAGAAGAAAAATGTCAATTTTATGAGAAAAATAATATCATTTATCTTGTATACGGAAGATTTCCTGATAAAAAGGGCAAATGGGTTCTTGAACAAATGGCAAAATATTTCTCCGAATTAGTAGGTGAAAACAATCCAGATGAATTAGAAAAATTTGAGAAGTACCAAATTGGATTAGAATTTAAAAGGCGAACTAAATTTATTTTAGAGCAATATGTTAGCTTACAAGAGATATTTACAGATAAAGTAATTCCATATGTAGAAGATTCAATTAGAATTGATTATTTAGGATTATCCTCAATGTCGATTGGAGTGATTTCACTTTTACTAGGTGAAGAAAACTTAAAATTTGATTCTCTGGGTGAATTCGAAGACCCAAATGAAGAAAAAGAAATGAAGGAATCCATGCTTACGGCAAGGATTGAAGCTATAGCAGCTAATACACAGGGAAACACTGGTGCCACACCTCGATGGATTGCTGTAAAACTAGGATTTCAAGAATATCGATTTTTAACATTTAAGAAATATCAAAACGATTATTTCCTTTCAATGCTCTCAGAGGGAAATTTAGAAAAAATTAAACAAGTGGAAAAATTATTAGACTCGTTAATTACTGAAATAACATCAACTGTGTTTTCAGGAAATTTAAAACCATTTAACGAATTAAAAATCGAATTGATACAACGCTTTAGTAAAAAAAGAAAATTTCCTCCATTTGACTTTAATTAGAATTCTAGTTCTGGATAATCAAAAAAGAGAATTAGGCCGAAGATATCTTCTCTTCAGCAATCTTTATTATTTCAAAGTAATAATCAATATAATATTTATTGACAATTGCTCGATATCTCGAAATAAATTCTGTAATTTCTCGCATTAATGATATAATTACTCTTGGTTGTATCATAGTTTCAAGTTTATTTCTAAAATCTATGAGTTTTCCTCTTACACCGCGTATAATTTGACCTTCAACATCAATAGGGAAATTCTTATTGACAATAACCTCTGCTCCTTTAAATATTGAAGTTTCTCCAGTAAATTTTTTTATATGTATCCCAAATTGATTTTCAAAGGCTTCAGTGAATTTTGCAATTCGTTTATGGATTATAGGTAAATCTTTTTCTGACATTAAAGCCGTAGTTATGTGTGTTCCATGATATAATAATACTTTCTTATCCTCTTGATCTACTGTTCTTAACGATTTTTTACTTCCAGTCGCTTCCCTTACAAAATTAGTTAAGGCAGAGATCATAGCAGAGATTAAGGCGGGATCTTGAATTTCAATTCCGAAGGAATATTCATACAGGCTTAAACCGTCTTTTGTCAAGACAAATAAATTCTTTAATGACTTTTCCCAATTTCTTTGTCTAATATATTTTCTCGCTACTATAGCAGAAGGTATTGATACTAGGGCTATTCCAACACTTAAAAACACCCAAAATAGAATATTTACTGGAGCCTCTACTAAGATTAATGCTGTATAAAAAGCTACTTCTTTACCATTTGTCCAAAAGACGGTTGCTTCATACAGACCTGATCCAAAACCAGATTCAATATCTATATCGAAACTACTTAAAGTTCCATTGATTGATGTTAGTCCAGTTTGATTATGAATTACTTGATCCGAAGGAGATTTGAGCAGTATTTGCCCAATCCCTCCTGAAATAGGAACGTTAAAGAGATTAGCTATTTCTGCTTCTAATCTAATTGTCTGTCCTAATTGAACAGAAGGTTTAATAATATATTCGCTTCCTGATTCAATCATACTAATAATAGAATGACAATAATTCGGTGAATGAAAAATTCCAGTATAATTACCTCCTTCTAATGACGGTCCAAAGAAGATTGTGATCCCATAATATGATTTATTATATAGCGTTATTGGTCCAAAATAAATATCACTCATTTCAATATCATTTGGGTCATAGAATTTTACAAAACTCCAATCACTTTCAAAAAGGAACAACGGGGGCGGCCAACCAAACGGTATATCTTTATAAGGATATGTTATGGTCCATTCATTTCTATTTTCATTGGAATTATAGCTCCCACTTGCATTAATTAAGAATATGTAATAAATCTCTATCTCTACATCCAACGTAGGAATAGATTGATTGGCAGCAACTGTAACATTAATATTTTGAGTTAAAGGAGCGTCAAAAGTATATGATAGAAAGGCTTCATATCCACCAGATCCCCACTGGGCTAACTGATAAGTGGGAATTATTGATACATCATTGATTATAAACATTAGATCAATATCAGCTGGATGAATAACTTCAGTATATGTAAAATTGCATAACATGTCAACAGTACTATCATTTGGGATTTGGATCCAATTGAAACCATTAAATCGTCTTGTAATTCCTTTGTTAAAGCTTGAGTTCGAGTAAGATTCTGCTTTCCAGTAATTAAATGTCTCATTATAACCCCCAGGCCGAATCCACATTTTTAAGACAATATTATACTTTTCACCTGGTTCCAAAACGTTTGAACTAGGAAATACTGATATCCATTCATCTACAAAAATGCGATTCTCATATGTATAAGCCCAATCAATTTCCTCTCGAAGAAATTCATCATAAATAAAAATGTCATAATAACATGGTCTAAGAAGAAAAAAATTCACATAAATCATAATTTCATCAATCCGCATTAATTCTGGAGCTGTGAATTCTTGAGCAAAGCTATACGATGGTGTTAGACTTATTTTATTTGAAGTATTTTCTGCAATTTTGTAATAGCCTTTACTAGAAGTATTTAGCATATTCATAGCTCTTATATCAAGACTTCTAACTTTATATTCCTCATCATAATAAGATCTATTATATGAGATTATATTCGTACTGGAACTTGCATTAATCCAAGTCGAGGAATTCCAATTTTGTTCGAAATACATAATTGAAAGATCGCCGTCATAATCTCCAGTATAAGTTTCGCTTCCACCATTCGCAGTAGAAATTCTATTTGACGAAACATGTTGAACGTTTAAATTAATAAATATTAGTATAAGCAGGATAAATATTGTAAATAACCTTAAAATCATAATTTTTGATATTCTTAACATTTTTAATATCCCTTCGAAAATTTTATGAAAATAATAAAGTTCCTATTATTTATACCTAATATATTTTGATTCATTTAAATTAATTTTTCTAAGAAAAACTGATGAATTTAACTCCTGATGATATATATAGTGATCTGACAAATAATAGAATAAATAAAATTACTGCTTATAATTTACTAATTTCATTAATCGATAATAGTGAGAATGAGAAAGTAAGATTAAAAGCTATAATAAATTTAGAAAAGATTGGTATAATTAATAATAATTTATTTACATTTTTAGAAAATCTACTCATTTCTGATTCGAATAGCAAGATTAGAAATATTGCAGCAAAATTTTTAAGAAATAAATTTAATGAGAAAGCAATTAATCCCTTGAAATGGGCTATAAAAAATGAAATGAATTATGAATGTTTGACTACAATAATCAAATCTTTGGAAAGAATTAATATTAATGAATCTAAGTTGATTTTAGCTAATGAAATCAGGAAAATAGTAAAAGTAAAATATCTTAACAAAGAAAGAAGAATTGAAAACAAGAAGTTTAAAAAGGTATTTAAAAAATTCAATAAATCAAAGAAAATAAATGAATTTAGCCACAAAGAATTAGCCGAAATTTTACTTAATTATTTAACTATTAGACATTTAATAAATCAATATCCTAACGTATATTATGTAATAAATCCACATAATGGATTAATAAAAGAATTAGATTTATCAGACTATCTAGAATATGAAGTCAAAGGAACTCCTTTTGGATGGAAAAACAATATTCAATCAATTTCTGACATAAAAGGGCTGAAGTACTTAAAATCTCTCAAAAAGATTGATCTCTCTAATAATAGTATTGAAAACGTTAAACTATTGATCTGTTTAAAAGAATTGACACATATTATCTTAACTAATAATAATATTAGTGAAAAAGAAAACTTAAACTATATTTTAAGTTTACCAAATCTTGAATATTTAGATCTTAGAGGTAATAAACTTGGAAAAGAAATTAATCCAAATGAAATTGATAAGAAAATAAAGGTTCTTCTAGAAGATTCTTTCTTATATTAAAATAAAATAAAATAAAAGTAAAAATTTATTTATTCAATCAGTTGAGTTTTTCCAGTACCCCATACACCTAGAGCTACTCCTAACTCTTTTTTCTCTTTAGCAACATCTCTTACATTCTTTCCTTCCATTACAGCATCAATAGCTTGTCTAAATGCTCTAGCTCCTGCAATTGGACCATCAGGATGGCTATGAATACCACCACCACTACCAATAAGAATGTCTTTCCCCGCTTCTTTCATACATTTCTCTACCATCCCCTGAGTAATTCCTCCTGATGGCATTGGTAATGTTGGTTTAATATGCTGTAGCGGATAACGGAGTGCTTTAAGATTCTGCTCATATCTTTCATCCAGAATTTCTGCTTTTCCATAAGGTGCTGGAATGACAACCGTATCAGCTCCACAAATCCGAGGCAACTTAGCAAACGTTAACATGCTTGTCATACCTGTCCATTCTCCTCCAAAATATGTACCACCAAAGTCCATGTGACCCAAAATTGGGACTTTTATTGAGGGGTCCTCTGCTATTTGTCTTAAGGCTTCATAACCAGTTGCTAAATAATTTATCATTAGAGCATTAGCTCCTAATTCAATCATTTTATCTGCGTATTCAAACATTTCTGGGAATTTTGTTGTAATATTGATTGTATAAAGAGTTTTTTCTCCTTTTTCTGAGTCTGCTTTATCTACAGCCTCCATAACTTTAACAATTCTATCTTCAAGAGTATTAAATGAAGGATTAGAGATAAGCTCATCATCTTTTACTACATCGCAACCTCCAACTGCAGCTTTATAAACTAAATCAGCAGCTACTTCTGCAGTATGACCTGTACAAGGTTTTACCATGTTATTCAAAAGAGGACGTTCTGGAATATTCATTAGTTTTCGAATACCATCGATACCAAACTTTGGACCTTTGAAATCCTCTAACCATGACTTAGGAAATGCTAAATCAACTAGTTTTAATCCATGAGTAATACTTATATTTCCAATAACTGTAGTAAAAAGCATTGGAATTCCCATACCCTTAATATTAACAACTGGAAATCCAATTTGTACGAAATATAATCTTTCCTTTACATCTTTTGGAATAATATATTCATACATTGGGAGTTCATAAACCCCTAACACTCTTGCGACATGATATTTTCTAACTTCTGCAGTTTCGGCAGGAACTCTAACCCAAGTTCCAGTAGATTGTTCAATTGCAGCAAATCGAGATAAATAATTAACATTTTGCCCTTTTGGACGTTTAATAATGTATGATGCTATAATATATTTTTCCAAGTCGATTCCATCCAACCCAGCTGCTTCTGGGACTTCAAAATACTGTTCACAGGAAGGAAAAGTGTCTTTTTCCATTATAATCACTTTTAATTTTAAATTAGTTATATTTTTATTATGGAAAACTATCTTTGAGAATTCAAAAATTTTATGTTAATAAAATTAAAAATAAAAAAAAAATAAAAAAAAGTTTATACTTTAGCTTTTGCTTCAGCTTTAGCAGCTGCTTTGATGTCTGAGTAAGAATTTTCTAACACAGTAAGATATTCAACCAAAACTTGACTTGCCTTAGATTTTTGGTCATATACCTTCTTAATGATGTTTAAGAGATATTTTGGAAAAATTAAATTCATATAGAAATCTGAAAGTAGAGCATAATATTCATTATTCCTTTCATCTTGAAAAACTTGAATCATTTGAGTATCCCATAACATCTTTAATACATTATCAAGGTCATCAACACCTTTCTTTCTTAGCTTCTCAAGATCATTTTTTGTAACTATTGCAGTTCTTAATAACCTTAAAGTTTCATAAACTTGAGGGTTAATGAGAATATCTATGATCCTAAGGTTATCTCCTTCGGTTGGGCGATAATTTTGAAAGAATTTTTTGACTTCCATGTTATAACCATCTACAAGTTGAGCTGGTAGACCGCGAGTAACAGGATCATCTAACATTTTAACTGGAGGTACTCTTAAAGCAACAATATCTTGTATTAAAAAAATAAGCTCTGATGGCATCCCTTTTACTGATGTTTCTTTAACGATTTCACGCTTAACAAGTTCAATCAACACTCCTTCTAAATCTACAAAACCTTGTTTATATTGATCCTTCAACCAGACCATCAATTCAGACTTTGAAACCACTCCTTCATCCCTTAATCGATTAATGATCATCCGTTTAATCTCATCTTGATAAGTAATGGCAAGTCGTTGCTCATTGTTTAATGTAGGATAAACAGAAAGTCTTCTGAAGAGAGTAGGGATCAGAGATGTATAAGCATCGTCAGTTATATTTTGTAAAATAATTCTTGAAATATCTATTAATCCCCCCTCATAAGAATCTGGATCGTCATCGAGACTTAGAAGTAAGAGTATATAAAACCCTTTATCAGGGCCTGTATAATATGAGGCAATGTTTAAAGAACCGATCATCAGACTTATCATGCCAGATTCTCCACTATACTCATGAGTACTATAAACTTGCATAAGCGTTTTATCAGATACATTTATCTCTTCAGGGTATTTTGCTAGAATTTCAGTTCCAACTCTCTCATCCCATCTCATTACCACTAATCCTATTGGCATTAATCAACACCTCCTTTGCTTTTTTTCTCTATTTCAGGTAATTTCTTTTTCTTCTTCTCAGTTACTCCCATTATATCATCTAATGATAATCCAATTGTTTCCCATTTTTCTCCTAGTTTCTTCACTAGATATTCTTCTTTTGTTGGGTATAATAGCGATTCTGAAATCAATTTCTTTCCCTTAATGTTTTTCTTCATTTGTCTTGCCTTTTTAACAAACTTTGGTATTCTAGCACTTTGAATAGTACGATAAGCAAGTAAACTGCCTACCACGGCTACAATACCACCTAATATAAGCAAGAAATAAAACATTGGAAATCCAGGGAAAATTTCTGTCATTCCCACTACAACTGTAATAGCTCTCGGAGCTATCTCGTAATTATCTAAATCTACAGTAATCTGCCCAGTTAAAGTTTGAGACATAAAGAAGGCATTAATATTGGCAGTAGGAAAGATCAGTTCATATGTTCCAGGTGAACCAGAAACTTCCTCTACGGGTATTTCATTTCCATTGAGCCATAATGTCACATTTGCTCCAGTTAATTCTTGAATTCCATCAGTCTCATCGGTGAGGACAATACTAAAATTAATTATTCTTCCCTGGACAACACTTATTCTATTACCAGACAGTCCAGTAGCACTTAAATCCATAGTTATCGGTCTCTTGCTAATTGTCAATAAAATTATTGCGTTTCTGACCTCATAATTATTTTTTTGCAATGTAACAAATATAGAATACTCTCCAACTTCTCTCAATTCCGTATCGAAATCTAGAACATATAAATTATTTGGTCCACTTCCTAGAAAGCCACTACCTTCATTTCCAGTCCCACTAAGAGGATCTCCATTTTCATCTAACCTATTCCAATAATATCTAATAACATCTAAATTTCCGAGAGTAATATCTCTTAACGCATCTTTATATTCAAATAAATAGTTAATGGAGTCAAAAACATAGATATCGGGTGACATCTGAAATAGAGTAGCTGTACCATTAATAGTGGTGGGCCGTGGTTGGATAGCAACAATAATAGAGTCATCAATGGCGCTATAATTTGTAAGTGTAGCTTCAATGTCAATGATATATTCAGCACTATTGGCTGTAGTTGAGGAATCAAATTCAAAATAATAAAAACCCGCATGTAATGGATCGTCAAAGAGGATTCCGGAACCATAATCCCAATTGTAAGTAATATATGCTTCCGGTAAAGATAAATTATTAAATGCATTGAAATAATTAACAGTTATATTTGTAGATTCACCATAAACAACGGAAAATCTTTTATTTGTCAATGGGTTTAAGGAGTAATCGTAATATTCAATTCCTGTTGTCAAAGCTTGAATAGTGAGTAAATTAAATCCAATATCATCAAATACATAACTTTCATAATCGCCAATGATCTGAAAATAATAGATTGTACCACCCAATAAGTCAAAATCTAATGTGTTGAACGTATAACTAAATAATCCTGTTGAAATTTCTGAAGATAATATATCAACTTTAACACTATGAGCTGTAAGTTCTCCATCAAATATTTGAATAGTCAGTTCATCTGGAGTAACTAAAGTAGGTGTTGGGGAAATAGGATCCTGGTAAGTAAAATTAAAGTTGATAGTAACATCATTACTCCATAATTCTATTGAATCGTAATTAATAATATTCACGGTGGTATTATACCATTCTCTATTAGCAAAAATTACTTCAATGTAAGTAATATTTTCTGTTGTTAATGTAAAATCAAATCCATGGTGTGGACCACTTGCAGGGTTTACCTGATTAAAATCTTGTTCATCTCCACCAAAATAGATATCAACAGTGTAATCTCCCCATGGAACATATGTATTACTAAATGATGTGAAAGTAGCCAATCCATTGATATCAACTGTTACATTTGCAATTATTTGTGTTTCATCATCATAGTCTGATTGATTATAGAACCTTAATTTAGCATTTGTGAATGGTACTTTTTCAGCAGTATTATCGGTCACATTGAAAGTAATTTGAGTAATTTCGGTTGTAATATCTATATCATTCCCGGGGACAGCAGCACTGTGAATTAAAATATTTGAATATCTATATTTAGAATTATCTGTGAGAGATTCATAATCAAAATAGACTTCGTAATCATAAACGGTATTATTTACCCATGTGATATCTCCAGTACCTGAACTACTCAAAGTTGTCTTACCTACTGTATTAACTCCATCTTTAAGTAAAACAAAGCCATTTTGAATGGGATCATTGTCTTTATCCTTTATATCGAAGTTATACTTTGTTAAAGTGAGGTAGGCAGTTATTCTATTGTTTAACTGAGTAATCTGAAAATTTTCATAGGAAAATACTGTAGCAATTTCCGGTGTGGGAAGACCATTTTGAGTATAATTAGCAGTTATATTATAAAATGCATCTTTCTCGAGATCCTCAAATATCCATTCCCCATTCTCATCAGTTTCATGGTCTTGGTTGTATGAGGGGAACAAATCATTGGTTAAGTAAATGTGAGCATTAGGAACTCGATTACTATCTTCATCTTTACAGATAACTCTTAAAGTATATGCAATTGGCTGGATTTCTCCCATTGTCGTTTGGATTGAATTATTAGGTGTTGTTTGAACTGGTTTATTCCAAATTGAAATATCATCCCAATACAAATCAAGACTATTCCAACTATCATCATCAGCTACATACACGATGTGAGTGAATGGACTTAAGAAAAATTCAATACTAGGATCAAAAGTATACCAGAAAAAGGTATTCGCAGCGTAGTATTGATTTCTAAAATTATAACTGCCTGCTGCACCCCAAGACTGGGATCCTCTTATATTATAACTATTTGCGCTAGAAGGAATATTATTAGGAGTGTTATCAAAACCAATTCCAGAAATTTCTCTTTGAATGCTTGGATCATCAAATCTCATTTTTGCTGTAACTCTCATATCTGGATTTACATTTATAGAGCCTGTAGCAGACCATTTCCAACAATTTCCCCAAACACGAAGTGAAGAACTCCCTCGTGCAGAGGTCGAATTACTAATTTCCCAAAAGGTTGGGTGGTAATTATCTTGTCCATCAGTTGGTCTTCCAATATCTCCAGATTGATATTCTTCAAAACCCTCATGCCAAAGTCTTATAGTATCGTAATTAGGTTCTGGAATACTAAAATCTGTTCCGTTATTGAAATATATAAAAAAATCTCGAGTTTGTCCATTTGGTGTCGAACCATTTAATATCCAAATTAAATCTCCTATAGCATTAGTTTGACTATCATAAGACCTTGAATAGGGATCAAATTGACTTTCAACTTCATAATAATTAGAGCTTGAAAGATATTCAATTATACGGATTGTTGATGTATTTAACTCAGGATTTTGAATATCTAAATCCTCAAAATATGTTGTGAAATTTATGAAAAGTTCTACTGGAGCGTCTTGTTGTACTCCTAAAGCCTCTATTGAAACCGGAACTCGAAAGTTCCAAGAATTATTCCACCAATCATGTGTTGTAGGTGGTAAATTAAGCTCTAGGTCATCATTCTGAGTTGGAAGATCTTCGCCAGGACTAAAATTATTGTCAGTTAAAACCTTTGGATAAATATTAGATAATAGAGGTATTAACAGAATAATGAAGAGAATAATCAATCCTTTGATCTTCTTATCTTTTGTAAATAGCATTTTCTTCGCTTTTTTATAAGTTTTTCTAAATTATGTTTAAATTTTTAGTATAATTATCAATAAATAAGCAAATTCTAATATTTAACTTTTTATCAAAAGAGAAAATTATAAGAAGTATTATATTTCTATAATAATACACGTATTTTTTAGAATCGATTTATCACCCAAACTCGAGAGTGTATGCTTGAAATAACTCAAAAAAGTTTACAAATTCCTTTGCATACTTTAGCAGTTAAATTAGACTCGAATTAAGCTTTATTAACCATCCAAATGATATTAAAAAATACAAATTTTTTTTCAAAAGTATTTCTCATTTTTTAGTGCTATAATTACAAGACAGTTTGAATATTTACAGCTATTGTCTCTCATATACTTTTCAATTTATAAAAATTTAAATATATAAATTTAGATTGAAGAATCAAAGAAAAATATCAAAATTGTATTTTATTTTTTGAAAAAAGATAAATTACTTCTTTATTATGAAAATTTTATAAGAATTAGTCATGGAATTATGTTAAGGCAAGTCTATATTTTGAAGGACGAAAAAGTACTATATAATAAAAACTTCGGTAAAGCAATATCTGAGGGAGATTTTAATAAATTTTATCAAGAGATAATGGAACTATCTAAAAAGGGTACTGGGATAGAACTTAGTAGCTATGATTATATTAAATACAAATTAGTTTTTGCATTAGAAGAGGATTTAAATTTGATGTTTATGTTCATAACTGACATTAATGATGACCTCTCACGGACTAAACGTGAATTAGCAAATCTTCAAAAAGAATTTTTGGATACATTTGGTGATGCTATTGATAATTTGGATACGTCTCTTATGGAATTACTTGATCCAATTGTGGATTCCATTCATAGAAATCTGAAGACAAAGATTTCCTTAGTTGGATTTTCAGGAGTAGGTAAAACGACTACTACAAAGCTAATTTGTGCTACTGAAATTCCATCAGTACACATCCCGACTATTACAGGGAAAATTTCGACTATTAAAATTGGTAAATTATATTTTCACTTATGGGATTTTGCGGGACAAGAACAATTTAGTTATCTATGGAATGATTTTATTCTTGGCAGTGATGCCGTTCTTATAATTACAGACTCTACACTAGAAAACGTAGAAAAAAGCAAATTTTTTATTGAATTAGTAAAGGAACATGCTCCTTATACTCACACAGCTGTAATAGGCAACAAACAAGATTTAGATGATGCTTTAAGTGTACAAAAAATTGAAGAAATACTTGGTTTGAAAACATATTCGATGGTTGCAATTGATTCTAATAATCGAGAAAAAATGATTCAAATTATAGCAGATATCCTAGAAGTTAGTACTGATGCTTCTCCGTTATTAAAGTCTCTTTTCGAAAGAGATCAGTTAATGTATCAAGCCAAAATTAGTTTAGAAAATGGAGATATTGCCCAAACAGCGGAATATTTCATAAAAATTTCTGATTTATGTCTTGAATTAGGCGACGATAATCTTTATCGGGAATTTCATGAAAAAGCAGACAAATTGAAAAGTTATCTAACTAAACTATAAAAAGTGAGAAAAAAAAATATAAAAATATAAAATTTTAGTCTTCTTCTTGTACTTCAGCTTTAATTTTTGAAGATCGATAATTATTATCAAGCACATTTAGATATTCCATCAAAACACTATTTGCTTTTGATTTTACTTCATATTGATGAATGATAATATTTAACATGTATTTAGGATACACCAATGAAGTATAAAAATCAGAAATTAGTGCATAATACTCGTTTCCTTTACTATCTTGAAATACTTGGATCAATTGATTTTCCCATAATTTCTTTAATCCTCCATCAATATCATCAACACCTTTTTTACGGAGTTTCTCCAAAACATTTTTTGTAACAATCGAAATCCTTAGGAGTTTCAGAATCTCATAAACTTGTGGATCTCCAATTACTTCATCTAAAATCTTAAGATAATCTTCTTCATATGGACGATATTTTTGGAAGAATTTTCTTACAGCAACATTATATTCATCGACAAATCTCTCCGGAAGACCACATTCAACAGGATTTTTAAGTAATTTAATTGGAGGTCTTCTTATCATGAAAAGATCATTAATGAGAAAAATTAATTCAGAAGGCATACCTTTAACTGAGGTTTCCTTTATGATTTCTTTTTTAATTAATTCCATTAAAATGGCATCAACATCAAAAAATCCTTCTCTATATCGATCTTTTAACCATATCTTTAATTCTGATTTAGTAATAACGCCTTCTTCTCTTAATCTTTCAATGATCAATCGATTTACATTATCTAAATACGTTACAGCTAAACTTTGCTCTTCATTCAAATGAGGATAAGTAGACAAACGTTGGAAAAGAAATGGAATCATATCCAAATAGACATTATCTTCATAATTTTGGAATATTACTCGTGATATGTCAGACAAACCACCCTCATAAGTATCAGGATCCTCGTCTAGATTCAGTAATAATATGATGTAAAGCGGTTTTTCTCGTCCTGTATAATAAGAAGCAATGTTTAAAGGACCAACTAATAAACTGATCATACCTGGTTCTCCCGTATATTCATGTGCTGCATAAATTTGCATTAAAGTCTCATCACTAATAATAAGTTCATCAGGATATTTTGCAAGGATTTCTGTACTTACTTTTATATCCCACCTCATAATGACTAAACCAATTGGCATTACTCATTTTCACCTCGTTCTTCTTTTATTTTCTCTTTTATCAGAGATTTCTTTTTAAGATCTGGTATTCCTAATGCTTCTTCGATTGATAGTCCAATTTCTTTCCAATCATCTCCAAATAGTTTTGCCATCATATCTTCTTTTGTTGGCACTGAAAATGATTCTGCAATCTTCTTTTTAGATTTTATTAATCCTTTGACTTTTCTGATCTTTTTAACATGTTTTGGTATTCTTGCTTGCTGTATAACTCTATATCCAACTATACTTCCAACTACACCAACAATCGCAGATGTTATTATAATGAAATAGAAGGTCGGCATACCGGGCCATATTTCCTGCATTTTCACAGTTAGAGTGATTGTAAATTCTTGGCTAGTGAAATTAGCAGCTTCAATATAGATTTTTCCTACAAAAGTATGTGCCATAAAAAATGTGTTAATATTCCCAGTTAGAATTGATGTATTATATGTACCAAATTCCGTTGGAATTTCATTCAGAGTATAATTTATCCCCCTAAAATTAAATTTAACAATCGCATTTTGCAGTTCTATTGATCTAGTATCATCCCATAAATGGATTTCAAAATTAAGATCAGTTCCTTGATCTATAGCAATTTGATTGTTAACACCTAATTGGGGTTCTTGAATGGTTACAGTGAATTCTCTTAGCATAATTTCCAAATAAATAAAAGCATTTTTTTGTTCATAATTGTCCTGTTTTAAAGTTACATACAAGAAATAGTACCCTACTGGTTTTAATTCGGTGTTAAAATCTAAAGTATAGCTTTGATTTATATTTTGAGTTAAGATTCCCGAGCCAAAGCTACCAGATACTTTTGTTCCGTTTTCATATAACTCTTCCCAAAGATAATTATGAATAGCTAAATCTCCGACTATATTATTATTGTTGGCGTCTCGATAGGTGAAAATGAAATTTCTTTGATCTTGAACATATACACTTGAGCTAATATAATATAAATCCTCTGATTTGGTATTTAGAGTTGTTTCTCTTTCGAGAATATTAAGATATATAATGAAATCTGATTGTGTACTATAATTTTCAAAAGAGGCAGTAATACTAATTACTTTTATGCCAGTACTCTGCGCATCTGCTGTATTAATTGTAAATGTAAAATACTCACTATTTATGGGATGTGAAGAGAAACTAACTGGACTAAGACCAATCCATTCATAGCTTAGAAGAGCATTAGTTAAAGCAGTTCCAAATTCAGTTTCTGAGTATCTAACTGTTATATTTATATACTCATCAAAATATGTTGAATATTCTCTAGAAGGTATTATGTCGAGTGAACTATAGTCATGAGCGCTGATTGTAGTAGGTTTTGCTAATACTTTTACTAAATAAACCAACGGAGTTGGATTATCATAAATTGGATGAAATCCATCTATTTCAATATTATAATATTCCCAATCATTCCCAGCTGAAATCAATCCAGAGTTGTAAGTCAAAGTATAATTGCCATTTCCATTATAGTCCATCTCTACACTTCTCAAGACTTCATCTGATCCTGCTAATTTTATTGTTAAAATGCAACTACCAGGAGGTTGTGGGATAAAATCTGATGTTTGCCAATCATCATCAGTAGATAAAAATTCTGCCCAGAAAACTAGGTTTTCTCCCCATAACACTTCGGTCATTCCATAAGACAAATTAAACTCAGTATCATATTCCGTAAAATTTGTCTGTACTTCTGGGATCACATTAAAATTGATTGATGAGTTTTGATTAAGCGTATAGTTAAACCATTTAATTTTCTCTCCAGGTGCAGGAATCCATTGTGATGGATTGATATATGTTATATTGAAATCCACGTTCGGATTGTTAGGAACGTCAATAGAAAAATTATACACTCTGTTAGTTAAATACCAAAATGGTGTTTCATAAGAATTTTTTGGAGCATACGCGTATCCATCTCTATCTGACATTGCTGATAAATTCACTAAATGGAATCCCGTAGCATCATCAATCACTTTAATTGTTCCGCTCAACGGCTTATATTCCTTGTCAATATCACTAAAATATGTCAAACGAATATTTAATCTCGCTATCGGGGTTCTTAATTTTACATTACAGGTTTCAACAAAGTTTAAATCAATTAATCCATTGGATTGTGAAGAATTATACCCATTAACTTCAACTAACAAACCATACACTTCGTAATTATCATTCTCTAGATTGATATTATTAATCTTTGCGATATCAAGTTCAATGAAATCATTTGTAACTAGACCAGTATATTCTTTGTAATAAATAAGGTTTCCTGCAGTTGAATTATCTCTATCAATATAATAAACAGAGATATCTGTCATGTAATTTTCCATATTGTTCAGAGTAATATTTGTTTTGGTTATTTTTTTATTTCCTAATACAGTTCGCGAACCATCTGTATAGAATTTTTCGCTTACTGAATAGCTCCCGATACTAGATTGATTCACATTTATAGTATGATGTCTAAATTTCACGTTGTTTATTGCATAATCACTTCGAGATATAGAACTTTCATTTAAAATAACAGGACTGAAATTGATACCATAATCATCATTGTTATAATAAATTCTATAATAATAACTCGAGCTGTTTAACCATCGAAATGTTGCTTTTCCTGTATCGTCTAGTGTCAGTGTTTCTAATAAAGCCCCTCCAAGACTTTCATTAATCTCAATATTACCATATTTCAATGGAATGCCATCCCAATCTACTATTTCAAAATCAATTGTCCATAGATTCAGGTAAATATCAACTATATAATCAATTCCATTAAAATAATATGGTCCTATGCCTTTTTCAATGCTATTAAATACTTCAATTGACTGAGATCCTAATGTATAATTAGCAGTAATATTATAATAACCAATAGGTATATTATTGAAAGTAATCCTACCATTAGTGGCTGTTCCGTTCGCAACATAATAATTGGGTGATCCTTTTGCATAGGAATTGTCAACTATCATTACATCTGCTGTAGGAACACTCCTCCCATCAATATCTTTTATAATTACTTCAACTGATGACACTTGAGCTTGAGCTTCCTCAATTTCTGCTGATAATGTGTAATTAAACTTTACATCATCAACTTGAAAAAATCCTGATTTTACTGTCTGAATATCACCATCTTCCGGACCCCAGGTACCAACTTCTATGAATATTTCTTTACCCATATAATTAGAAACATCAATTTCTATTGAACCAGTTAAATCTCCATCAAGACTTGTGTCTGATCTAGTAAAAATTTCAGGATCTAATTCGGGATGTTCCTTTAGTTCATCATGATATCTCAATGTTTTTTTATTTGGTGAAATATAAGCGAAACCTCCATAGGTTTCTAACCAGCTATCATAACCACTACCAATATTTTCATGTAAATCGACTTCATTTGTATATTCTGAATCTGATCCATTACATAGCCTTAGAAAATAGCCATCTTCAGAAATTGTAGGAAGAGAAGAGTCTGGGTCTTCAAAAAACCAGGTTCTTACATTACGATAAAGATTTAAACTAATTTTTCCTCCTTCTATTATTGGAACTTTAAAAGGATAAGAATAAAATGTTCCTATATAGTCCTTACAAGCTGCCTGAGGAAGGAAAGAGCCTTCACCCCCCCACTTATAGGCATAATATCCTGAATCTACTCTTTCAGCCATATCTCTATCATCTATATGAACTAAAGTATTTTCGAAGTTATTATAACTATCTAAGGAATAATTTGAAGCTTCCCTGGAGTTACTAATATCTTTGATTTGATCAACTTGATCATGAGAAAAAGTCCAACCATAAGGATCAAAATATTGGTCAGTACTATTGTCTAATTCGAAATCCCCATTTTTAATCCAGCCAAAACTGTCTAATACACCATTTGCTTCAGCATTAACAGCTAAACTATTTCCAAAATATAAATATGTATCTCTTTCAGTTGTAGATTGCGTAATATTAGTGTCAAACCAAATAGTTGCTAAACCCATATTGGGATAATCTTTAGAAACATGATATTTTCGTGTTTCATTATTCTCTACGATTCTAATATCATCTAGATCAGATTGAATTGTACTACCTAACTCATCATAATTAAGGATCAGATTCACACCATAGTCTATAAAATTGACATCAAATGGATTTGTAATAGTAATTAATCGACGATAAGTAAAATCTGTATCCCACCAAGTATCATTACCTAAAAGACTAGATTTTAGAGATTCAGTGTTAAAACTTTCATTTTTTATATTGTTGTCATCAATCTGATTATCATTATCATTTCTGGAATTAATAGTGTTGACTGAAAATCCGATTAAAAAGCTAAGAAATAGCATTACCATTAATAAAGACGATTTATTTAATTGACTTCTGTTTATTTTTTGTATCTTCATAATTTCAAATCATCAAATTGTAATTTTTTGATAAAATTTTAACACTATTATATAATAAGTTAAATAAAATATTATGCTATTAGATACTTCATAAAAAAAAAATCTTATCGAGAAATCATTAATTTCAAGCTTAATTTACCAAAGAGATATTAAAAATTTCATTCTTTTTCTAAAAATAAAAAAATTTTTCTTTTCTTTGGATTTTTAGGATTATCAATAATAAAGTGTCCATCAAATTCAGTTTCCTTAAAAAATATTTTTCCAATCCCGTCAAGTATTTGTTTATTTTTGGGATAAAATTGAAATATTAATTTCTTTTTTGGTTTTAAAATTAAATAAAAGGATTTTGCTAAATTAATTATCTGATCCTCCATCGATTTATTATTAATATCTTTATAGATCCATTGTAATGAGGAAATTGAGATTATAGCATCAAAAATGTGTGGTTTGAACGGGGGAAAGCACATATCTGAAGCAATAGGGTTTAGATCTTTTATATCATAATAATTTAAGAACTTTGATATAATATCTATAGCTACAGTTTTATATCCTAATTCATTTAAATACATTGCAGCAAATCCAGGACCAGTACCTGCATCCAAGATAAGACTATCTTCTTCACTAAGATTTAAAATCTCTAATGCTCTTATTGTAATTTTTTCTTGTATTTTCATAATACTTTTAGAGGTAGCATATTGTTCTAAGATTTCTCCTCTGAAGTAGTCTGGAGCATTGTTATAGATTTCTTCTGGTCTTTTTCTTTTTATATCAAAACTAAATTTATCGCTCAAATTCTATTGAATATGAATATTTTAATTACCTTATAATCCTAGAAATCTAAGATTTACTATTAAATCAAAAATTTTATTAAATTTTAAATATTTATAATTTCATTCAGCTTATATTTTCTATACTTTAATTAATTAGTTGTGAAACATTATGTCAGAAAAGGAAGAAAAGCAAATAATCAGAAAAGCTACTCTAAATCTGAGAAGAAAATATGGAAGAACTAAACAAATAAATGTTGTAGAGAGAGATGCTTTTATTCCAAAACCTCTTGAAAAAGAAATAAAGGAATCAATCTTGAAGAAAAAAACGATTTTGGCAACAGATATTGCTCTTAGATATGATATTAGAGTTTCCACAGCAAAAATACTTTTAAAGCAATATGAAGAAGAAGGTTTGATTAAATTAATTGACCCTTCTCTAAAATTAAAAATATATGTTCCCTCGAACTAAATATATATCAATTTTACTTTAAGGAATTCCTTTAAGTAAAGCCCTTATTATTTGATTTTACCAAGTTAAAAAAGAAATAAATTTATATCTATTAGATTTTAACATTAATAGATCATCAATAAATAGGAAGGCAGCTGTAGCCTAGATGGTAAGACGCCGGCCTCGAGTGTTTTTTTCAATATCAAGAAAGCCGGTGCGCGGAAGCGCTCGGGGGTTCGAATCCCTCCAGCTGCGCTTTTTTAAAAATTATTGAATTATTTGTAGAATAAGATTCTCCATTTGAGGTTTTGCGGCTTCAATTTTATCTAATATTGAAACGGTTTTTTGTAAGTCTTCATCCTCTTCAATTATGAATAATAAATAAAAATCCAGATTCCCAAATTGGAGTACCTCAATTATACCTGAAAATCTTTCTCCACTTTCGAAAATATCAGAAAATTCCAGCAAGTTTCTGTTTTCTCCAACTACTCGCTTTTGCAATTCAATATATTTTTCATAGATTTTTAATTTCTCTATCAATTGAAGATGTGGTCTATACCATTCTCCAACGGTTACACCTCTAGAATCAAATAAAGCCATTAAAATTGAATTATAGTTTCCTCCAATCTCTGCGAATAACTGTGAAACCAATTCCATCTTATCGAATAACATGGACAACCCACTAGAAAAAGCATCCATGATAGATTTAATATCAAATATTGTTGTTTCAAAGAAAAAAATGTCAAAATCATTGGAGTATCTTGTTAATGCTTGTTTCAAAGTGAGGATTCTCTTATTAATTTGTACATCATCTACGAGTTGGGGATCGAATTTATGAAAGAGAATGCAGATAGGCACATATACTTGTTCTTCCTTGAAAAAAAGTAATACTTCTTCTAAATAATCTATAGATTCGATATACCGATTAAAATCCTGTGCATCTATAACATAGAACATTAAATCTGTTCCACTGAGGTATTTTTCAGGATGCTTTAAGTATTCTTCTCTATATTGTTTTTGACCCCCAAAATCCATTCTTGTAAACTCAATACCGAGAAATTTAAAAGTATCACGAGCTATTCTTCTTGTTGGTGTTAATCTAGCTATCTCTTCCTCAAAACCAAAACGTCTGGTAATTGCTGTTATGATACTTGTCTTACCGGCGTTATCTAAACCCATTACTCCAATTTTCTTTGTGATAATAAATCACCTAACATTAAATAAAACGTTTTTATTGATAAGTCTTCTAACATATTCAATATTAAAAACAATTAATAAATAATCACTTTTCGTAAAGAAATAGAGATGATTTTATTATTTAAGCTTAATGTTTGAAAACCTTAAATTTTCAACCCCCAGCTAAAGCATAGGATATGTAGAGCTCGTCTCCATCTTTGAGGACGGTTTTATAGTTTTTTAGATATTTAATATTCCTACCATTTAATAAAATAAGAATTTGAGAACTAAAAGCTTTCTTATTCTTATCAAAGAGTTCATTATCGAGTTTCTCTTTATATTCACCTAAAAATTGAGAGATAATATCTTTAACAGTTTTACCTTCATAGTCAATATATTTCTTATCTATTCTAAGTTGGAATATATTCAAAAGATGAAGTTTAATTTTTGCCATAGAAATATCCTATCTCTGGTATCTATTGTTTATTTAATATGAATTAAAAATATATCCTTATTAAGGTTATTTTTTATTAAATATAGAGCTTAAATTGAATTCAGTGAAGACCTCTATAACCTAATAATTCTGGTTAAATAAAAATTGTGATATTATAATTCCCAACCAGCTTAACTAGATTCGTTCTTAAATCGTGTTCTCTTAACACAACATTACCTTTTTTATAGATGTCAATTTCAATAAATGTCTCATCAAAACGTTCAGGATTAAGATTTCCACCATTAGAAAATATTGTGTGATCTATTTTTACATTAAATGAAATACTGGGAGAACTATTCAAACAAAGATCAATTTGTGAGCGCGCAAATTGAGAAAGTACATCACCTGAATCTATTAATTCTGTCCTCCATACACTTAAAGGAGTCGGAATTAGACTATGAAAACAACAGACTCCAAATATTTTTTGATGACTAAGTGATAAAACTTTTTCTATAAAATTATTCATTCTTTTTCTTCCAATGAAACCTTCAGTAGAATCTCTAGTGGTAGAATTTAAGCCTTGGAAGTATAATTTATCATTTTCATATAAAGGATCAAATTCTCCAAAGTATTGTTTCCAATATTCCCAAGCGGGTGGTTTTGAGTCTGTAAAACCAGGCACAACTAAATATGGATATTCTAATTTATTGATTTTTTCTTTCGCAATTTTAAATTCTTCTTTATAACTATTTTGAGTTACATTCCCTACATGAACTACTAAATCGACATCTTCAATTCCATTAATTCTCTTTATAGCCTTATCAAGATTAGTAATTTCGATATCGGATTCACTATTGATTAAAGAATGTGATAATTGAATAAATTTACATATAGGTTTCTGATCTTTTTTCAAATCTAGTGGAAGATAGTAGTTAACATTTCGATGTATTTCACTTTTCGCATCTGAATCTAGTATAGGAATTATCTTAAAAGTAAGATTGTTCTGATCAATATCAATAATTGAATAAGTAAATAAATCTCTATACCTAGTTTTATTACAACAAAACGTACCTGCGTTAAATATGAATAAATCTTTATCACTACTACTCACAGTATATAAATTGGAAGTATGTCTATGACCATTTAACACTAAATCTGCCTTTGAATCTAAAAGCATTTTAAGCATATCCCCTGAATCATCAATTGCAGATCTTTCTTTTCCTGTATTTGGAATAGGGATGAGCTGATGATGGAAGCATACAACCTTAAATTTGTTATCTCGTTCTGGTATTTCCAATCTCTTTCTAACAGCTTCAATTACATTATGATGAATTATCCCTCCCGGTAGATCTGGCTTAGTACTATCTATTCCGATAACGTATAATTCATCGTCTTCATACTCATAATGCCGTCTGCCGATCATTTCCTCAAATAAAAGATACCCAACGTTCATAGCATCATGATTTCCAATTAGAATCATTAATGGGCATTTAGAAATTGGGTCAAATTTCTTAAATTGTTCCATAGCAAATTCATAATCTAAAAGAGTTCCAGTTTGAGTAATATCTCCAAGATGTAAATAAAGATCTACATTACTTATTTTGTTTATTTTTTCTATCCCTAAATTAAAAGCGTGAAGATTAAAAGGCCCCCTTGCATGAGTGATATGGGTATCTGAAACAATAACTATTCTCTTTTTAGTTGTATTTTTTTTTTCAGATTTTAATTTCACGCTTTTTTCAGAGATCATTTTTATTTATTTCTCCTTTAATTTTGCCGGATGCCCTAGATATATCGAATTTTCTTGTAAAATTTGATTAAATTTTGTATATGAATGAGCAGATAATTTAACTTTGCTTCTTATATGAGTTCCTGGAAGTAATACACATTTAGCCCCAATTAGTACATCATCTTCTATAATAATTTTCTTTAAAATGAATTTATCTTGTTCAATCCCGAAACTCAATATATTGCTATTCATTCCAATAATAACATTTTTACCAATAGATACAAATTCAGAAGATATCCAACCATTATCATGGATTCCATGTTTTCCTATTTTTACTCCAAAAAATCGAAGTGTAAACCGATTTTTTAACCAAGGAAATGGACTTGAAGCTGTAATAAAAAGTGGCCATTTTTTAACAATATTTCTTATATTCCAATAGAAATAATTCTTGTCTTTTATATCCCTCTTAAAAATTCCTTCTTTTGGTGAATAGATTAGTTTTATTATAGTTAAAACCAAAACAGAAATTAAGATTGCACTTATCTGTAATATATGAACTAAAACTAAGATATTAAAAGGAAATATGAAAATAAACAATAAAAATAAACCATCCCTCCAAAGTAAGATTGTATAAAACAATTCAAATAATATACAAGGAACAAAACTTAATATAATCGTAATGAAATAGAGAACAAGATATTTATTTCTAAGCCTCTCATCTATTGGAGTCGGTGAATCTCCTTTTAAACTAGCAGGTTGAAACATATCTTAGTTTATTCCTCCTTTATCACTCATTTGATCAATATTGCTCTTTTCTGTTGATCCAGCTTTTACTTTTTCAGCCTTTTTTTGGGATTCTTCAACTGATTGAATCGGAAGTGTTATACTTACCGGTATCCCTACATGAATTAAATCCCCTTCTAAATTTTGATCAATCCAAGTATAACTATTTACTCCTAAAACTGCTCCATCTTGCATTGTTGTTCCAGGGCTTATTATAGTATGAGGCCCAACAATGCAAGCTTTGCCTATTTTTACTTTTTTGATTATTATCTTTTCCTGAGATATTAGATGTGAAAAAATACAAATATTTAGAGAAGTCATAGTAAAATCTCCAATTTCAATTAATTCTGGATCTATATATCCTTCATAAGCAACCACATTCTTTCCGATATGTACTCCGAAAAAACGATAAACAAATATATCAGACCAAGGTAATGGTAGAGCTCTAGCTAACCAAACAGGAAAATATGCTGTCCAAAATCTTCGGTGGGTATATTTCCATTCTTTACTGTCTCTCTCGAATACCCCTTCTCGTGGGGGGTATAATTTGTTTAAAATTTTAAAAATAACTGCGGAAAATAAAATAATAGAAAATGCAAATAAAAGTAAATTACCATAAATACTCAAAGGAAGGAGAAACCACTCCCACCATTGACCTATCAATAGGAATGGTAAAAATCTATTCCCTGTTAAAAGATAATATAGATCATTATAAAACCATATATTTACTACTATGAGAATAAAGCATCCGACCAGAAATTGTAAAATTATTATGAGTGTAAATGGCGTTTTATACACTCCCGAAGTGGAAATATATTCAGTTTTGAATTTTGAATCATCTATGGTTTCCATATATTTCTCCTTTATCGATTTCTTTATAATATATTATAATTTTGAAAATAATTAAATCATGATACTGAATTTGGCAAAATCAAACCTAAAAGTAAAAATAATTAAAACTTATTACACTATGATTTATATATTATTAATAAAATTAATTCATAAAATCAATACAAATTTAAAAATCGAGGTTGACAAAATTGTCAATAGACTGGGCAAAAGCCGAACAGAAACCAGAAAAAAAATTATCGGTTGAGGGTAGATTCTTATTAGATCTTAGATCTAAAGTAAATGATCTAGAGAAACAATTGACTGATACTAAAAATGAATTGGCTCAAACAAAAGATAAATTAGCAGACACTATGAATGAACTAGATACCACTCAATCTAAACTTGAACAAACAGAAAATCAACTGACAGAATCAAAATCTGATCTTGAAAAAACTAAAACAGAAGATCAAGATGTAATTCGGGACTTAAATACTGAAAATAACAACCTTAAAACTGAATTAGCAGAATATAAATCTAAATCTGAAGATCTTGAAGGCAAATCTGCTACTAGCGATGCAAAGGTTAACGATTTAACTACAGAATTAGAAGCAACCAAAGACAAAGCTTCTGATTTAGAAACGAAACTTAATGAAGCCAACAGCAAAGTTGAAACTTTATCCCCTCAGGTTGAAGAATTAAATTCTAAATGGACAACTGCTCAAGGTGAAATTAACCAATTAAATTCACAATTAAGCGAACTGAATAACACTCTCCTACAAAGAGATGCTCAAATCCAAGAATTAAACGATAAACTCTCTGATCAAGGACAAACATTAGAATCAACTGCAGCACATCTTCATGAAGTAGAAAATGAGTTGGATGAATTGAAACCTCCAGAAATTGGTGCGGGAGGATTCGCGTCTGACGAGCGAATCACTTGTCCTATGTGTGGAGCAGTCGGTAGTGATATAAAGACAGTTGAGGATAAAGGAAAAGTGCTCTCATACGTGGGACACATCCCAATGTACGCTAAGAAACACGTTTGCAAGAAATGTGGTTATGAATTTTAACCAAATACCTAATCTGGCAGAATAAATTTGCGATTTTTTATTTTACTTTTTCTTTTCTATTAGATTTTAATGTTTTATTTTTCCAATAAAATTTCTCGTAATTTTTATTAAATAATAACACTTTTGATTAGATTATGAAAGAGAATGCTACGAGAAAATTTATTGGAACTTTACCTCAAAAAGAATTGCTCAAATTATATTCAAAACATGTAAATGGACCTAAAGTTCGATTTTTTAAAAGTATTGGATTAGGAGTTATTCCCGGTGAGAGATATGGTGTTAAATTGAGAGCATTAGAAAGTTCAAAACCTGGTGCTCCGCCTCTTGAATTCTATAATTGTCGAACTTCTGGAGGTGTATATAACTTAGGACATCAAAATCCAAGAATTTTTAAATTAATTAAAGAGGCATTAGAAGATGGACTTGATATTGGTGATCATATACTCCTATCAGAACAAAGAGCCCTACTGGGTAAAAAACTTGCCGAGTTATTACCAGGTGATATCAGTAAAACAACATTTGGTGTTGGAGGAGGAGAATCAATAGATTGTGCAATCAAGTTTTCAAGAGCATATACTAAGCGAAAAGGTTGCCTTTCTGCTATAGGTGGATATCACGGGCATACAGGATTTGCTTTAGCAACAGGGGATCCTGGTTTTAGAGAGAAATTTCTATGGGAACTTCCTGATTTTATACAAGTTCCCTTTGGAGATATTAATGCTATGAGAAAAGCAATAACGAATGATATTGCTTGTGTTATATTAGAGACTATTCCCGCCACAGCAGGTATTTTGATAGCAGATGAAGGATATTTTGCAGAAGTAAGGGAAATTTGCGATGAAAAGGGAACAATGATGATTATAGATGAAGTACAATCAGGACTGGGTAGAACTGGGCATTTATGGGCTATTTATGGAGGGCTTTATCCAGATGAGAAAGTTGTGCCAGATTTTATGGTATTAGGAAAGGGTATGACAGCTGGAATTTATCCTCTCTCAACTTGTAGTTATAAGCCCTTCATTGAAAAAGCTGTTTATAAAGATGATCCATTTATTCATATCTCCACAACAGGGGGATCTGATATAGGGTGTGTAATTACTCTTGAAATGCTAAAGATACAATCAGATCAAAAATTCTTAGAACATGTAAAAGAAATGGGAGACTATTTCCAGAAGGGATTACAACAAATAAAAAATGAATTTTCTGATTTAATTAAAGAAGTTAGAGGAAGAGGTCTTATGGTGGGTGTTGAGTTTCATAATGAAGCAGATAGTCAATTAGCTATGCTTTCCATAATTAAAGAAGGAGTTTTGCTTGATTATTGCAATAATAAAAAAGACACTCTCAAAATTTTGCCACCTTTGATAATACTAAAGAATGAGCTTGATGAAATATTAGATCGTATAAACAACGGTATATCTAAATTAAAGGCAATTAAATAAAAAAGAAAAATTATATTTTTGATTTTTTTTCTTGATGAATAGTATCTCGTTGTTCTTTTACTTGTTTTAATCTTTCACCATCCAATGGGTAAAAGAATATTGCTATAATTGCAATCACTAAAGCTATAGCAGGATAAATAAACATTAGACTACGTAGTCCAAATTCTGGAATGTTTATTGGATTAAAGACTCCCCAATCTGCAATTAAGAACACGGGGCCGATAATAAGAAACACAAAAACAGTTGCAAAACGTTGAAAGAAGATATTTACTCCATAATAGCCACCTTCTCTACGTGTACCTGTAATTACTTCATCCTCATCAACAATATCTGCTATAATTATATCAATGATGTATAATGAACCAGACAATCCAATTCCTATCAAGAAAAAAACAATATAGGCAATAATCTCTAAAAACGGAGTAGTAGTATCAAGGAAAAATAAGGGAAGAAGAGTTACAATCCAGATTGTCATCGATAATAACCATGATTTTCTTGGACCAAACTTTTGAACTAAGGGTTTCCATAAAAGAGTCATAAAAAGAGCTGTTGATATAAAAGTTGCTCCCAATAATAAAGAAATCATTAATGGGTCTGTAAATCCTAAAACAAATTCTGCATATAAAGGCACTATTACGGGTAACATCCCATAAACAAACCAGTTTGCAATTTCAGCAGGTATATATCTCATAAAACTTTTACTTTTAACACAAAATTTAAGATTCTTAAAAAAAGATGGTGCTTTTTTGTAATCTTCTCGAAATTCAACTCTTTCCTTTGGAGAAAACTTCAAAAAAAGTAGTCCTGCTGCAATTACAATAATTCCTACAATAATTCCATATAAAGCGTATTCCCCAGGTTGTGGACTTGTATAACTTGAAATAAATATTCCCGGCATAATAAATGCAGCAATTAATCCAAAGATAGCAAATAATTGTCTAACATTATTACCTTTTGTTCTCTCTTCCTCTGTAAGAAAGATTTCGGGGTATAAAGCCGTAAAATTTATATCATACATAGTGAAAAAAAATTCGAAAACTATGATGATGATAAGAAAATATATAAAATTTGAAATCACATCTAAAATGCCCCAGGTATATGGAGGTGTGAATAATAAAATCATTATTATTGCTATTGGAATTAACGAAGTCATTATCCAAGGAAATCGACGACCAAATTTAGTGTGAGTTCTATCTGAAAAATAACCTATAATTGTGTCATTGAAACTATTCCAAATGGACCATATTATGAATCCAAGCATTATCCAAGCAATATCGATTTGAACAACAGCATAATAGAAAGTAAATGTAAGAAATGTAAAAGCTTGATATGATGCTATATCTGATAATTGTCCAATTCCATATCCCGCGGCTCTTTTATATGAAAATTTCTCAAATCCTTTTTCTCTTTCTTCCTTACTCATATTTATCATCATAAATATTATTTAATCTTAATAAAACAAATTGATAGTAATTCTCTTTATTACTTAATAAATGTTTAATTATCGATGATTTTCCAGTTTGAATCAAATTAAATAAGAAATTTATTGTTTTTACTTAAAATAGATTTAAATACATAATTATCTGTATAGTTCTTGGCGGAAAAATACATTAATGTTTATTATTATAATATAATTTAATTATAGAGGGTAAAGGAGGTGGAATTTATTTGGAAGATTCTTTACAATTTTTTCATGAAGAAGAACCAACTGAAGAACGGACTTATAAAATTCTTTTTACTGGCTTAGATGGAGCTGGTAAAACCAGCATAATTTTGAGTCTCCAGAGAGAATTTTCAACAATAGCTTTAATTGAACCAACAAGAGGTGCTCAAAGACGTACTTTTAAATTGTTAGGGCGGGAAATAAGTGAATGGGATCTGGGAGGACAAAAGAGTTATCTTATTTCTTATTTGCGAAATCCTAGCAAATATTTTGATGATACAGAAGTTGCTATCTATGTTATTGACATATTAGATGCTTCTCGAATACATGAATCTTTGAGTTATCTTTATGATGTAGTTGCGAAGTTTGGTGAATTAAAGATTGAACCGTATGTGAATATTTTCTTTCATAAATATGATCCTAAATTAATCCAAAATGTTAAAAAAGAAATACAGGATCAAATAGAAGATGTAAAAAGCGGCATAATTGAGACACTGGATTATAAAAAAATCAATTTCTTTATCACTTCGATATACGATCCATACACTATTATAAATGCTATGTCCAAGATTTTATTGGAGTTATATCCTAAAACCCAATTGATACAAAAAACTGTTGAGGAATTTGCAAGGAAGTTAGATTGCGACGGATTAATGATAATAGATAAAAATTCGATAATTATTGGCTCTTGCTTTAAGGATGATAGCTCAAAACAAATATTAAACGGTTATATCGCATATTTCTTAACCCTTAATGACGTATTTTCAGATATGATATTAGAGAAGCAGGAAGATCAGATTGTGGTAAGGAGATCAGATAATTATTTCCTATTCAAACCAATAATCTTAGAAGAAATGACAAATCCTTATTATATGCTTGTTTTAAAAAGAAAAAATCCTCAAGATATTTATTTTATGAATAAAGATGTTAAAGCATTTGTTAATATTTTCAAGGATATCATCAAAGATTAAATTCCTATTTTCCTTAATTTAAAAAATCATTTATACTTGAAATTTTAAATTAGGGCAAAAATAAATATTTTACAATCTTAAACTTATATACTTAATAGTAATGTTTGGTCTAAGATGGATTTAGAAAGACTTTTTAAGCCCAAATCAATGGCTGTTGTTGGTATAAGCAAAAAAAACCCTTTAAGCCCTGGTAGAATAGTTTTACTGAAAAATGAGTTCGAAATGAATGTGAAAGTATATGGAATCTATCCTAGTGGGGGAGATATCGAGGGCATTCAATTATACGAAAAATTAGACAAGTTACCAGAAATACCAGATTTACTTGTGATTGCAGTTGGTCCTGATGATACACTGGGATATATTGAAGATTGTATTGATTTAAATATTCCTGCTGCTGTAATAATCGGAGGAGGTTTTGCCGAAATTGGTGGAAAAGGTAAAAAAAGACAAGAAATACTTGAGAAAATTGCCTTAGAAAACAATATTGCTGTTTTAGGGCCAAATTGTCTTGGAGTATACGCTCCACCATTAGTTGATACTATCTTTTTGCCTACAGAACGCATTACAAGACCTCCAAAAGGTTCTGTTGCACTTATAAGTCAGAGTGGAGGTGTGTTAGTGGATCAGTTTTTTGTGAAGTTTAATGAAAGAAACGTAGGAGTATCAACAGCAGTTTCTATTGGTAATCGTGCAGTTGTAGATGAAGCTATGTTATTGGAATACTTCAGCAAAGTAGATCCTGAAACAACTAATATTGCTTTTTATTTAGAAGGTTTTAAAGATGGAAAAGCGCAAAAATTTTTGCAATTATCAAAAGAATCAGAAGATACAGTAATAGTATTTTTTGGAGGGAAGACAAGAGAAGGAAAGGTTGCTACTCAATCACATACAGCAAGTTTAGCGGGGGATTTCAGAATTATCTATGATGCTCTAAGACAAAACTACATTATCCAGCCACATTCAGAAAGAGAATTACTGACCAGTTTAAAGGTGTTTGATGTGTTATCACATAAAAGGAACCCCTTTGGTAAAAATGTTGTAACCCATGGTGATGTAGCAATTGTATCGGTTTCTGGAGGTCATGCGGTATTAGCAAGTGACAT
>JAEOTW010000297.1 GCA_016839655.1 Promethearchaeota archaeon
CTTACTACTTCCAGAAAAATTTACTTTTCCTTTAATTTCATCAATTTCCTTAAATACGAACCCATAGCCCTGGTAGCCCACTGCGCCTTCTTCTATGGAGTCCTTTCCTTTAGACGCGTTATCTACTAGAGTTTTTATTTTCTTCAAATTCAAAATATTCAATCATAAATATAGTTCTTACTCTTTTAATCAAATATCGTTGAAGACTTATATATTTTCATATAAATTCAAGGACATTTCATCAGATTTAGTTAGTTTCAAACTCATTCCCATCTGTGTTTTTATCGACCACCTAACATAACCTATAAAGATTCTCAATTTAATCTTGATAAGATATTTTAGCAATTGTTAGAAAAGATCAAACTTGTGAACTCTCCAATACTAAAAATATAGTTTTTGATAGTACTATTCAAATCATCAGTTTCATCTTGATTTTATTGAGTTCTAGTTCATTATTAAATGAACTTATTTCTTTTAGAATGGATGAGATATCTTCAAGATTGTGACCAAAAGCACAGAAATAAGAGGAATTTTGTTATAAAAAAAGAGATCGAAAAATTAGAAAAACTCAATTCCATTATTTTCCATTTATCTTTCAAGTTGAATTTATATTTTTTACTATATTTCAGCGAAATTATCGAGTATTAATAACTAATGTATTGAATTAATATCAATCCTTAAATTATCAATATAAAAAATAGATGATCAAGCAAATTGATAATTATAATTAGTTTTATTTGAAGTTGCACTTCAAATGAAGTTCAATATTTCAAACTATTTATTACCCAAATACATTATTTGAGATAATTCTAGAATAGCATTAGAAATTAGTAATTTCATTAAAATAAGAATTATAAATGAAATGAAATTTAACTTAATATATTAAAAAATTTCGAATAAAAGGGTTCTTTATGTTAAATGGATATACTGGAAATATACTACGTGTGAATTTAACAACTGAAGAAATTTCAAATGAAACTCCTGATGAGATTTTCTACCGACGTTATATTGGTGGGGAGGGTTTTATAGCATATTACTTATTAAAAGAAGTAAAAGCAGGAATTGATCCTTTGAGTCCTGAAAATAAATTAATTTTTGCCACAGGACCTTTAACTGGGTTTGCGATACCTGGAACTGGTAGAAATAGTGTTGGAGCTAAATCACCATTAACAGGTGGGTTTGGTGAAGCAGAGGTTGGAGGTTATTGGGGAGCAGAATTAAAGCATGCGGGATTTGATGCAATAATTATAGAAGGAAAGTCAAATAATCCTGTTTATTTATGGATTAAGGATGGAGTAGCAGAAATAAAGGATGCAAGTCATCTTTGGGGTAAAGTTACTGGTGAAGCAGAATCAATTATTAAGAATGAGTTAGATGATAAGTTTATTCGAGTAGCTCAGATCGGACCTGGAGGAGAAAAATTGGTACGTTATGCTTGTATTATTAATGATCTAAGAAATGCAGCTGGTCGAACCGGATTGGGGGCGGTAATGGGTTCTAAGAACTTAAAAGCCATTGCTGTTCGAGGCCATAAAAAACTCGAGGTTAATAATAAAGCAAAGTTAAAGGAAAAAATTAAAGAGTTCAATGAAATTGCTTATAAACCAATGAGAGGTTATTTCGAGTATGGTACTGGGGGTGGTATAATGGAGTCATTTGCCAACTCTGGAAATCTTCCAACACGAAATTTTAGGGATGGCAACTTTTCTGGTGTTAAAACATTGGATCCTAGCATAATGAAAGAAGAAATAGGACTCAAAATGGAATCATGTTATGCTTGTTCAGTTCGATGTAAAAAGATAGTTGATATAAAGGAACCATGGAATGTTGACCCGCTATATGGAGGTCCTGAATATGAGTCAATTGGGGCGTTTGGATCTGTCTGCGGTGTAGATGATATAAAAGCAGTTTGTAAAGCAAATGAACTATGCAATAAATATTCATTAGATACTATTTCTACAGGGGTTTCTATTGGATTTGCAATGGAGTGCTATGAGAATGGAATCTTAACTGATAAAGATACAGATGGGATAAAACTTAATTTTGGTAATGCCGAAGCTATGGTTAAAATGGTTGAAAAAATTGCTAGACGTGAAGGTTTAGGCAATAAATTAGCAGAAGGTGTCAAGATAGCTGCTGAAAAATTCGGTAATGGAGCAGAAAAATATGCTATGCATGTAAAAGGGCAAGAAATTCCAATGCATGAACCTAGGTTAAAGCAAGGTTTAGGTGTAGGTTATACTATTTCTCCAACTGGCGCAGAACATATGGCAAACTTACATGATACTTCAATTGCAAGTGAACGAGCGATAGGAAGTCATAAATCAATTGGGATTTTAGAACCTATTGAGATTAATGATCTTGGAGAAAAAAAGATTAGAGCATTAGTTTATGTTAGTAATTGGCGCAATCTATACAATGCTTTATTGGTCTGTTATTTCTTACCTTGGGATTACGTTGACGCGCCTGAAATCTTAGCAGCGGTAACAGGTTGGTATACTTCAACTTGGGAATTAATGAAAGTAGGAGAGAGGATTGTCAATATGGCAAGAGTTTTTAATGTACGAGAAGGCTTTACAAAAAAGGATGATTGGTTACCAGAACGATTTTTCCAACCTCATACTTCTGGAGCGCTCTCAGACACTTCTATTAAACGAGATGAACTTAAAAATGCTATAAATACATATTATAGTATGATGGGATGGAATGAAGATGGAATTCCAACTAATGCAAAATTACAGGAATTGGAATTAGGATGGGTTACACAGTATCTTTAGGTTCTTAATAGTATTTTTCTTTATTCTCAGAATATGTTCCTTTTATATCCTCATACAATTCTTTTTTATTTTCTTTTAATAATTTAAAGATTTCTTCTATATCTTTTTGAAAATTAAGGATATTTCCTTCAGAATCAGTAATTTCAACAATAACCTTATTTTGTAAGAACTTCTCAAAAACTAATTCAATATCATAGATATTAACATGAGTTTCTTTAAAGAAATCTAAAAGATGATGTAAGTAAAGTGCCTTGATATATCCTTTCTTATTTTTGTATTTTTCACAAAAATATTTGAGTTGTTGCGAAACAATGATCTCATCATCATCTTCAGTTTCTATATTATCCTGTTTATATAGAGCCCAGTTAAAACCATAATCTAAAGCTCTGTTTACTAAATCCGCTACATTTTTACGAAGACCCGCTTTTTCAGCCCATTTAGTATGAATGAACCAATTTGGTATTTTTAATCAACCTTAGTATGTTTTTTATGTGAAAGATAAAAAAAATAAAAAATTATAGTTCGTTAATACAAATAATAATTTTAGAAAAATAAATAATAAACAATAACCTTATCAAAACAATGGTAAAAAGTAAAACAAAGTTTCCACGCGAAGGAGAATTTGTGGTTGCTAAAGTGACCGAGGTAC
>JAEOTW010000298.1 GCA_016839655.1 Promethearchaeota archaeon
TTCTCAAAGTTAAAAACCTATTTTTAAATATAATAGTTGAATTGGTATTTAATTTTTTTTAGATTTAAATATAGAAATTATTTTGATTCTTTCACAAAAGATCTTTATTCAATCTTTACTATTTAATCTTTTTAGGTTTATTTAATAGGTATAGGCTCAAACGAATCGTCTGGCATCTGTTCCATCAAGCTTAACATCGTTAATTTCATATTAAGCATCTCTATTGCTTCTAAATTCAGCTTTTTGGTTTTTTCTGAATCTTTTGATAAGTTGTATTTAGTAAACAATCTATCTAACTCTTTTGATAATTTATCTATGAGTTTTTCTTGGTTATTTAAACTGATTTCCTGATTTTTCAACCAACCATCTATTTCACTCTTAATCTGAGTTTCATCACCATTAATTACCTCATAACTCACCGCAACCTCTTGGATAGTGTTTATATTAGAAATATAGGATTGATCTTGATACATGGGTTTAATTAATAATCCTAAGTTTGTTATTAAGGGTTGAGTTTCAAGTTTTTCCAATGAATCGGTTAAAAATTGTAAAACCTGATCTTTTTGAGAAATTTTGGAATAATTAATATATTCTTGGACAAAGTGCATAACCGAGTTTTTTACAAGTAATTCTTCATAGTCATAGATATTTTCAGGTTTAATTTCAAGAGTATTGGTTATACATGTATAAAGTGAATTCATGAAAGGTTTGTTATCTTGAAACAATGAAAATTTACTTACAAAGTTTAGAATATCGCCAACAATTTCAAGTTTGTTCTCTTCCGGTTCTGTAGTACAATACTGATCAAGGCATTGCTCCAAGTCAAACTTATCGTCGGAAATTGATAAGAGTTGCTTTATCTCAGAAAAAACAGAACTAAGATTCACAATAAGTTATTCTGTTAATACTCTTTATAAAAATTTATCATTTCATGAATTAAGTGCAACTCTAAAATCTTAAAATGCGGTGGTGATTAATGCTTTTGTACCATGCTTCTGTGCCTCTTGGATTATTTCCATTAATTTATCAACTGATAAAGATACTAAATCCAAAGCGGTCATACCAGATAATTTAAGTATAGCAGTAACTGTGTCCGCTAGGTTATTACAATCTCCTGAGAAAAAAACATTCCTCCTACCGAACTCTTTTCTTACCTCTTTTCCAACTTCATCAATAGCACAATACCCTGCGATGAGTCCCTTAGTATAACCTTCAGATTTTAATTGCTCAATGAGATTTTCATCATGACCTTTTCCCATTATTAAAAACCAGCCACCCTTAAATTTATCTTTATGATCATTCGCAAAGACTTGCAATGCGGCTAAAGGATTATTCTGACACCCCTCTCTGCATAAAAGATCCTTTCCTTTCACGATTTTAATGTCATCAGGAAATTCTTGTAATAAATCCCACTCGTATTTCTCTTTATAATCTTCCAGATTCTTTCCTATAACCTTAATATTGCTAAGATCTCCCTCTCCTAATCCTCGTTCATAACCAATTTTTAAATGAGGTATTTCGTCAATAGACAAACCAAAAATTCTCGCACCTACAACATCTACAGCTAACGTGTCTCTTCCTCCAATTAGAATATTAAATTGCTTTACCAATCGATCTTCCCAGGCCGTAGGGGGATAATGACCATGAATCGTACCTTCAATACCATCAATTATAGTAATATCAGGTTTAATTATTTCATATAAATCCACAAATTTTGAATGTAAATTATAGTTGTGGTCTTTTCCCCGGTCGGCGTGCTGGGGAAATCCCCATTGATTTTTAATACCAAGAGTCACTCCTGCCATTGAATGGGTTTTTAATTTTGGAATATTGATATATGTGATATTATTCCGATTTTCTATAATTTTAACAATTGTCGCGGGTAACCTAAAGGTTTTTAAGATATAACCATTTGGGTCTTCTTCGACAGAAGGTTTTCCCTTGAATTCAAAAGTTTCAGTTTCCTCCTCATCTAAATATATTATTTTAGCTCCTAGTTTATCACATATGTCTTTATAACCAGTAATCTCAAAAACGACTCTAGTCAAATTCGCTTGAGTAGAATTTTCCATAACAAATACTTCTACTTTAAGCGATTGTAAGTATTTTATAACACACTCTAACACCTTGGGAGATGTATAACTATGTTTTTGGAAATCAATTCCATTAACCTTGATATAGACTTCATTAGAACTTTTCAGAATAGGAATTTCTGATTTTTCTAAGTGTTTAAACATATCTATAACTGCTTGATCTATTGATTCTGAAGTGTTTGTTATGAATACTTCTACCATTTATTATCACCAATTTAAGTTAATTGATATGTACTGAAAAATATTTTGAAAACTGTTCTTAACCTTAATATGATAAAATAAAAAAATATTAAAGTCATGACATATGTCAATACATGAGTTATTCTAAAAAATAAGGAAAAAATAATGGCAGAGAAAATTGCTGAGAAATTTGAAAACGCCATGAAAATCGGATTTATTAGTGCTATTATTTTAATAGTCCTCGAAAAAGATTCTTCCTATGGTTATGATATATGCAAACAGATTGAAAAACGTACCTTAGGGATATGGAATCCCCCCTCATCAACAATGTATACCGCATTGAAGGGCATGACCGGAAAAGGTTTGATTACTTTTAATGAAAAGCAAGTTGATGGGAGAAATAGAAAAATTTATGGAGTTACCCCTAAGGGCAAAGAAACCTTAAAATTAATGCTCAAAAAGTATAATATCATTGAAGAATCAATTGAGACTTTAAAAACTGCCATGTTAGGCGATGAGAAGGGCGTATTACCTAAAGGGTTTCATAAAATAGGTCCGTTTGATCTTATTTTAAATAGATTGGATGAAAAATCCGACGAGGAAAAATTAGATTATTTAAAACTTCAGAAATTGATATTCTCTCGAGATAAGGAGAGATTAAATACAACCTTACAAAGAATTGAAGAGAAAATTTCACAATTAAATAAGAAAATAGATAAAAAAGAGAGTTAAAATTAATGAATTCATTTAGGATGATTTTTAAATATTGGTTGAGATCGAGGAAACATTTTATTCTCGAATTTATATATTTAGTAGTTTCAACAGTTTTTTACATGATGATACCTATATTTATTGGAAGGATGGTTGGAGGACTTCAGTCAAGCGCGCCTGTTTTAGCTTTTATATTCAATTTTAGTATGGTCTTATTATTTTCTACTTTACGATATATAACAAACAGAGCGGCAAGGCTTAGAGGTGCGGAGGTTTCTTCAAGGGCAGTATATCATCTACGTACGGATATAAGTAATGCTATTTATCGTCAATCATTTTCTTATTTTGATAAAACTGAGACTGGACAACTAATATCTCGAGCTACAAGCGACATAGAAGAAACCCAAATGATATTTGGGATGGGATTAACTTTAGGAATTCAATCAGCACTTCAAATAGGAGGAGTAATTATTGGTTTTCTATTTTTTAATCTTTTATTATCACTAATATTAATACCTACGATTGGGGCATCCCTTCTTCTCTCATACTATATTGCAAAGAAGTTGAAGCCAATTTTCTTGGAAACTAGGGAAAGCTTTGGTGACTTAACAAATACTATTCGGGAAAATATTGTGGGTGCTCAAGTAGTGCGAATGTTTAGTACACAAGATAAAGAACGACAAAAGTTTTTAACAAACAATAAAAGGTTTTATGATGCCAGTGTTTCTTCAGTGAAATACCATTCTCTATACCTTCCTGCAATTTACGTAATTATGGCTGTTATGACTATATGTAATCTTATATTAGGAGGTATTATGTTTCTTGAAGATCCGACAGTGCTAGAGATGATAATTACGCTTCAATCCTATATAGTTGCTCTTACTTTTCCATTAATGATGTTTGGTGGGATTTTGCTAGCTTATATTCAAGCTGATGCGGCACTCACTCGTGTTAGAGAAGTCTTGGAATCAACTCCTGACATAAATGATCTACCTGATGCGATTCCAATAGATGATGATGCACCTTTAAATGGAGATATTATTTTCGATAACGTATCTTTTGGATATACACCTGATCATAGAACTTTAAAAAATGTATCCTTTAATATACCTAGCGGAAAAACCATAGCAATATTGGGAACGACAGGATCAGGTAAATCGACAATTATTAATTTAATACCACGCTTTTACGAGGTTAATGAGGGTAGTATAAAAATTGATAACAGAGATATTCGTGAATATTTGGTAAAGGATCTTCGCAAAAATATTGGTATTGTATCGCAAGAAACATATCTTTTCAATAAGAGTATCGCAAAAAATATTGCTTATGGGAAGGATGATGCAA
>JAEOTW010000299.1 GCA_016839655.1 Promethearchaeota archaeon
AAGAATTACATCATATGGAAGGATTACTATTGTGTAAAAAAGGTGAAGCTCCTATCCTCACAAGAGAAGGAGTGACACAACGAGATGGTGATCTTCCAATTTGTCCTTCTGGAGGGTTATTAGGTGTAGGGAATCCGATTGCTGCAACTATGGGTCAGAAGGTATGTGAATTATACTGGCAATTAAAAGGCGTAGCAGGAAAGAGACAAATCCCAGGTGATCCAAGAATCGGTGTCGCGCAAGCTTGGGGTGATATCATGCAAATGGGAACTGTAATCGCTCTTCGGAGAGGTTAAATTAAAGAGGTGAAAAAAAATGAGAGAAAAGAAAGAATATAAGGAATGGCCCCCATATGCTCCAGGTACTCATGTTCATGAAAGTGACATTTATGAGAAGAAAATTACATATACTTGGTGGGAACCTGAAGTTCAATATAGTTGGTCTTTAGGTCCAGCGATGAGTAAGTTTTTGATTGGGTTAAAGGAAGGCAAAATTTATGGAATCCATTGTAAACGATGTAAAAGAATAATTGTACCCCCACGGATGTTCTGTGAATACTGCTTCGGTCCAACCGAAGAATGGGTTGAATTACCAGATACGGGAATTATCGAAACATTTTCAATATCATATCTCGATCCTGATGCCCGAAGAATCGAAGAACCAATTCTCGTGGGTGTAGTTGATCTTGATGGTACACCACCTCATCATGGATTCATGCATTATTTTGGAGAGATGACGAAAGATGAAATCAAAATAGGGATGAAAGTTAAAGCGGTGTGGAAACCAGAAAATGAAAGGGAAGGTTCAATAACAGATATTAAATATTTCAAACCTTTGAAAGGAGGTGGAGATTAATGGGATTCTTAGAAAAGCAAACTGATCCAACTACTCCAATGCATTGGAGAGGGGATATGCAAGCAGATTACTTTTATCCAAGTGGTATTGCAGGTGATAAGTTTTTCAAGCACATTATGAAAAATGATACATTTTTAGCGTGTAAATGTACTAAGTGTAGCAAAATATATTGTCCTCCTCGTTTGTATTGTGAAGATTGCTTTGAAGAAATCCCAGATAGTAATTGGAAAGAAATACCACCTGTTGGCACAATTAGGTTATTTACTGTGGCTAAGCTGAATGCTCATGGTAAAAATTTGATGACACCAAAAATTGTTGCCTTTATAGATATTGAAGGTACTACGAGTGCAATGTTGGGTGTAATTAATTCAAATGATCTAAATAAAGATTTTGCTGGGGTAAAAGTTAAAGCAATTTTACGTTCTAAAGATAAACGAGAAGGAACATTAAAAGATATCGTATATTGGGAAGAAGTATAATTTTTAACAATTTTTTATTTTATTTTTTACTGTATTCTATATAAAAGAGAAATATTTTCCTACAAAATGAAGAATCTAGATATTAAATGAAATTAGCATAAGAAAAAAAATAAAATTAAAATAAATATAATAAATTTCTATTGCTGATATAAATTAAAGATTTTTCTTGCTTCAGCAGGAGTTGCTGGTTCACGATTTACTATTCTTGCTACTTTTGCTGCCCATTCTACTTGTTCCCAACTTCCTTTGGCTAATTGACCATTGGGTAATTTTATATTATCTTCTAGACCAACTCTTATATGACCATCCATAGCTGCTGCACACATTGCTGCTTGGAATTGATTTTTAGCTACACCACAAACACTCCAACTTGCATCTGGAGGTTTAAGGTTAATAAAATGTGCTAGATTTTCATAGGAAAAAGGCACACCGCCTAAAACACCAAAAACAAATTGAAAATGCAATGGAGGATCAAGAAGTTTTTCTTGTTTTACTAGGTGTAACATGTTATACATTCCACCAAAATCGTAAATTTCTATTTCTGGTTTAGTTTCAGCTTTTTTCATTGCTTTCGCAAATTTTTGAATTGTATCAAATGTATTTGCAAAGATTGTTTTCGCACCTAGTCCTACTCGCCCTGTCTTATGATCTCCAACAGCAAAATTCATTGAGTTAGAATTTAATGAAGCTAACGGTGGTTTAAAAGTTGAGATAGGGGTAATTCTTTGTTTAGGGGTTACAATTGTACTGATAGCTGTACTGAGATTAATTAAAATATCAGGAGCTTTTTGTTTTATATTATCTATTATAGCACCAATAATTTCTAATTCATGAGTAGGATTACCTTTTTCTGGATCTCTAGCATGTATATGTACTATAGCTGCGCCTGCTTCATAACATTTTTTTGCCTCATCGCCAAATTCCTCAGCAGTAAAGGGAACTGCAGGATTCATATCTCTATTGGTGACTGCCCCTGTAAGAGCAGCACTTATTACCAATTTTTTAGATAAATCTTGTTCTGACATTTTTATCACATTTTAAAATCTAATTTATGAGTAATAAACTTAGATTACTATGGAAATTAGATTTCATTCATATTAATATGTTACATATTCACATTATTATTTATTCAGAAGTGTTAAAATTTTTTAAGGATCTCACAAAATAGTATACTTGTTATAATTGAGTAAGAATATAGTAAATCCAATTAATTATACAAATTGAAGGTAAACAGTTATGAGTGTTAAATTTGGTTTTCAGCATGGAACAAATGCTTCGTATCTAGGCCTAAAAACAAGAGACTATTTAAAATCAATTAAGTATTGTGAAAAAAATGGATATAATTCGATTTTTATGATGGATCATTTAAATTCTTCTCCACCGAATTCTGAAGTTGTGAGTAGTAATGTAATTTTACCAATAGCTGCCTCACAGACAGAAAATATTCGTATTGGGTCATGTGTTACAGACCCTCATAGAAGACATCCCTCTCAAATAGCATTAGATGCACTTACAATACAAAGATTGAGTAATAATCGTTTCATTTTGGGAATTGGCGCCGGAGAAGCAATGAACTTAAATGATTTTGGAATTATATGGGATAAACCAGCATCAAGATTAATTGAAGCGGTAGAAGTGATAAAGACTTTGTGGAAAACAACCCAATCAAGAAAAACAAGAGTAGATTATTCAGGTAATTTTTTTAATTTGAATGGAGCTCGATTACAGTATCCAACAAAGAATTTACCAAAGTTATGGATCGCTGCTAATGGCCCTAGATTAATTGAGTTTACAGGTCATGTCGCAGACGGTTGGCTTCCAATATGCAATGCACAATCTTATAAGAAAAATTTAAAGTTTTTAGGAAAAGGAGGAAGACTGGATGAAATTGAAAAGGCATGTGAAGTATTTGTCGTAGTTAGTAAAGATAATCCTGAAATGGCACGGGAGATGGGAAAATCATTTGGTATTGCTGTGAGTATAAATTCCCACTTTCTTGGAGATTATAATATAAAGCTTCCTGAAAAGTTTCAACACCGTCTTATTAATCAAACTTTGACAGATATGGTTAAATCACAGAAAGAAGTAATAGAATTCGCGAAGGAAAATATTCCAGAGGAACTTACGAATTCATTGATTATTTTTGGGAGCCCTGAGGAGTGTATTGAGCAAATAGATGAATTTATTGAAGCAGGAGTGGAGCATTTCTTAATTGAAGTATTTGGAGTAGGTAATTACTTTCAATCTTTAGAATTATTTACAGAAACGGTATTAAGTTATTTCAAAGAAAATTATCCAGCAATTACTCATTAAACATTTTGTCTTTTTTTTTTATTATTTATCTAAAAATGGGTGAATTACAATTAACATTATAAAATTTATATATAAGATTGTTTAATTTGCTATATGATAAAAACATATTAAAAAGGAAAGAAATATGAATTTAAGAGAATTAATGGAAAGCCAAGCAAAAAAGTATAAGGACAAAATATTTCTGTACTGGAATGATATCACCATCTCTTATGCTCAATTGAATGAACTCACGAATAAAGTAGCGAATTTTTTATACGATTTAGGTATTAGAAAAGGTGATAAAGTGAGTGTTTATTTACCAAATATGCCTGAGTTTGTATATTTATACTTAGGTATTCCTAAAATAGGAGCAGTTACTGGTCCTGTTAATGCGTTATTTAAACCTCGAGAAGTTAAATTTGTAGTAGGGCATTCAGAGGCTAAAGCTATTATAACTATTCCTAAATTTATGGAATTGGTAAACCAAATTAAAAGTGAGCTTCCAGATTTGAAACATATAATTGTAATTGGAGAATCAATTGAAGGTGCCCTTAGATTTGAGGAATTGATGGAAAAGGCATCTGCTGAGTCCCCTCCTAAAGTAAAAATTAAGGAAAAAGAAGATCCAGCGGCTATATTATATACGTCAGGAACTACTGGTTTTCCTAAAGGTGTATTGCAAACTCACTTCAATATTAGAAGAAATGCTGAAATGATACGAGATTTCATGGATGCTAAGGAATATTATCGATTTATGTTAATTTTACCCTTATTTCACGTGAACGCTCAAATAGTAACTGTCATGGCGCCACTTACAATTGGAGCAAGTTGTATTTTAACATCTGGATTTTCAGCTCAAACACATTGGGAAACTGTAGCCAAATATAAAGCATCCACCTTTAGTTGTGTTCCAACAGTACTTTCTATCTTACTTAGGATGCCACATGAAAATTTGGATCTTTCTTCGTTAGAGTTTGTTATTTGTGGAGCTGCTCCATTACCTGTGGAAGTGTTTAAGGAATTTGAAAAAAAGTTTAATTGTAAAATAGTAGAAGGTTATGGTTTAACAGAGGGTACTTGTGCTTCTTCAGTTAATCCTTTACCTACAGAAACAGAAGATAGACGAAAAGTAGGAAGCATTGGAGTTCCATTACCTGGAAATGAGATGAAAATTGTTAATGAAGATGGAAAGGAAGTTCCTCCAAATACTAAGGGTGAAATTGTTGTTAAGGGAGATAATATTATGAAAGAATATTATAAAAATCCTGAAGCAAACGCAGAAACTCTCAAGGGTGGGTGGTTATATACAGGAGATATTGGGTATATGGATGATGATGGGTTTTTCTATATAACAGATCGTAAAAAGGATATGATAATACGAGGAGGAGAGAATATTTATCCTCGTGAAATTGAAGAAGTAATTTATTCTCATCCAGCAGTCTCATTAGGAACAGTTATTGGTGTACGAGACGAAATCTATGGTGAGTTGCCTAAAGCCTTTATTGTTTTAAAAGAAGGGGAATCCGTGACTGAAGAAGAGATTATAGAATATTGTAAACAAAATCTAGCTGATTTTAAAGTACCAAAATATGTGGAGTTTAGAGATGACCTTCAAAAAACTCCTACAGGAAAGATTATGAAACAACCTCTTCGTGAAGAAGAAGAAAAAAAAACTGGTAAAATCTTTA
>JAEOTW010000300.1 GCA_016839655.1 Promethearchaeota archaeon
AAAATAATGATCAGCATTATGACTGCAGTTATAGCTAAACCAACAAGATAATAGATATCAAATTTTTGTAATTTCATTTTATATCATTAAATTCTGTTTTTTTAATATAATTTTTTTTATTCCTATTTAAAGGTGATGGTTATTAATTATTTATTTCATAGGATATAACCAAAAATTTCTCTAACATATTTCTCAGATGAAATTAATTTTTCAATATACTATTAAAAAAGAAAATATTAATAATAATATATATTATTTATGACGCACGAAATAATTTCGCATAAGGTAAAATCAATTTTTTATTAAGAATGGTTTTGAATAGTTTTTAAAATCAAACTAAACATTTATAGTATGCGTAATTATTTAATGCGTTGTAAATATATACAAGAATCTAAATAAATTAGATTTGAGATGTCAAAAAAATTTTCAGATAAATTTGCTTTAATTTCAAAATTTCTAGATCCAGAAGTTGTGGATTTTCTATCATTAAAAAAAATAAGTGATGTATTAGCTTTACCTCTTTCAAGTTTTAAATTTATAGATGAGAGTCAAGCAAAATTAATTAATAGTCTTTTTAAAATTGAAAGTATAGAGAAAATTAATGTTATTAATGTTGAAAACCCTTTTAAAAAATTATTAAAATCAAAAGCGACCAAAACAAAAGTAAAGGTAATACTAAAAGATGACCCCGAATTAGAAGAAAAATTAAAGAAAGCAATCACAATAAGCCTAATTATACATAGAATAAATAGGGAAGATGTTGAGAAGAAAAAAAAAGAACAAAAAATTATTGTCATTGGACTTAATAATGCTGGGAAAACAGCAATCCTTTCAAAATTTGGAGATAAATTGGGTATTAAAGACTTAGTAAATTTAAAACCGACACGAGGAATTGATCATCAAAAAATATCAAAAAAAGATATGGAACTGCTTATTTGGGACTTTGGAGGCCAAAAGGATTATCGTGATAAGTATTTAAGACAACCAGAGAAATATTTCTTTGGAATAGATTTAGTTATTTTTGTTCTCGATATTCAAGATACTGAGAGATATAATGAAGCAATAAAATATTTCGATTCAATAATAGAGATTATTTCACGTTTAGAGATACAACCATTTTTTATTGTCTTTATCCATAAATTTGACCCCGATATAAGAGATAATACAGATGTACAACTAAATTTGGAATTAGTGCAAGATCTTATAAAATCTGTTTTTAATGGTAAAAAATTAGATTATGAAGTCTACTTAAGTTCGATATTTTCAATGATTTCGAAAGAACCTAAATTTGCACAATTTCTTAAAGAAGTCATGAAAGAGGGTGCTTTTATAGAAACCACTAAGCAAGATAAAATAGAAACTATCGGAAAAATTGTAGAAAATTCAATGAATATGATGGTTCAGTTATCTGAAAGTGTGATGAGACGGTTCAGTGAAGTTGACAACCGTATTGCCGCTCTTGAAATGAGGGGAAAAATAAGAGGTAAGGCATCTGGAATGGCACCAAGCCCCATTTATGCTTCATTGTCGCCCCCACCTCCTTCAGCTAAAGACCCAAAAACCCCGCCACCCAAGCCAAGAGTGGGTTCAAGTGCGCGATCTGCTGTGCTTTCAGAATTACAAGAGTTAATTGCAAAAAGAAGGATGCTTAATAAATAATTTTCAAAATTCATCTTCAAAGATTATTTTAAAATGAGACAAATTCAGATCAGTCTTTCAAATGAACCAAAAAGCCATACTGAAACATTAATAAAAGCTATAAATGAGAGACTTAACATTAGGAAAAAACTAAGAATAATCCGTATCAATTACATCATCTTGTCCTGAGGCTCTTCTAAATTTTTCTGCTTGTCTCTCATCTTCCGTCTTTGCTTTAGAACCATTCGTTGCTCCGTGAGGCATATCACCCATATCGCCTGGCGGAGCGCTTGGTGGTGCCCCATATCCAGGTTGCTGACCGTACAAACGACTGGAGACTTGATGTAATTCCTTTTGTAAGGACTCCATGGCACTATTTATTCGTGGAACACTTTCGCTTTCCATTGCAGCTTTTAAATCGGAGATCATTGCTAATATTTTGTTTTTTAAATCACCAATGACTCCTTCATTTTCTTTCATTAGTTTCTCTGTTTGATATATTAAGGCTTCTGCATGATTTTTAACTTCAGTTAATTCTTTAAATTTATTATCTTCTTCCGCATGCATCTCGGCTTCACGTATCTTCTGATTTATTTCATCTTCAGGCATCTTGCTGGATGCGGTTATTGTAATAGATTGACTTCTACCAGTACCTAAATCTTTTGCGGTGACATTAAGAATGCCATTTTGGTCGATGTCAAACTTAACTTCGATCTGTGGAACTCCTCTTGGAGCAGGCGGAATTCCAGTCAAATGAAATCTACCGAGTGTGATATCATCTTCAGCCCTTTTCCGTTCTCCTTGTAGAATATGAATCTCTACTGCAGGTTGGTTGTCTGCAGCAGTACTAAAGACTTCTTTCTTTTCAGTCGGAATAGTTGTATTCCGCTCAATTAATTTACTAAAGACTCCTCCTAATGTTTCAACGCCTAGGGACAATGGAGTGACATCCAATAATAATAAATTCTCAACTTC